>DASSLH010000253.1:0-2453 GCA_035689625.1 Candidatus Methylomirabilota bacterium
GTGCCCGCCCCCGGCATCATCACGCCGCCGCCGGCCACGGCGCGGCCGACGGCGCCCGTCCGTCCACAGCCGCGCGTGGGGCCGCCGGTGCGGCCGCGCCTGATCCCGGTGCCGCCGCCACCGGCGGCGCCGGGAACGGGAGAAACGACGCCAGCGCCCGAGCCGGCGCCCGCGCCGTCGAACTAGGTCGCTACCGTCCGGTGAACTTCGGCGGGCGCTTGTCGAAGAACGCGGCGAGGCCTTCCTGGTGGTCGTCGCCGGCGATCGCCTGCCCCTGCGAGTAGGCCTCGAGGTCCAGCGCGCCCGCCAGATCGCCCGTCGCCGCCCGGTTGAGCATGTGCTTGGCCAGCCGCTGCACGGCCGGTGGGCCCGCCGCGATCTTCTCGGCCAGCGCACGCGTCGCCGCCGCCAGCTCCGCCGCCGGCACCACGCGGTTGACGAGCCCCAGGCGTAGCGCCTCGGCGGCGTCGAAGACGTCGCCGGTGAAGATCAGCTCCTTGGCGCGCGCCATGCCGACCAGCCGCGGCAGCAGCCAGGTGCCGCCGCCGTCGGGGACGAGCCCGATCTTGTTGAAGAGCTCGCCGAACTTCGCCCGGTCGGAGGCGACGACCATGTCGCAGCAGAGCGCCAGGTTGGTGCCGGCGCCGACGGCGTAGCCGTCCACCATCGCGAGCGTCGGCCGCGGAAAGTCCACCAGCCTCAGGACGAGCCGGTTGAGCAGCTGCACGCGCGCGCGGCCCTCGGCGGCCGTCTGCCGGCGCGCCCGCATGGTCTTGACGTCGCCGCCGGCGCAGAAGTGGCCGCCGCTGCCGGTGAGGATCAGCACGCGCGCGGCCTCGTCGGCCTCGACCTCGTCGAGCGCGGCGACGAGCTCCTGGCGCATCGTGAGGTCCAGCGCGTTGCGCGCCTCCGGCCGGTTCAGCGTGAGCGTCGCCAGTGCGCCCGTGCGCTCCAGGATCAGCGTCTGATACCCCATGGTGGCCTCCTAGACGGCGACGTCGTCCACGCGCTTGATCTCGGCCAGGAAGCCCTGCAGGCTGCCCAGGTGCGTGCGGTGCACCTGCTCGGCGGTGATCGCCTCGCCGTCGGGCCCGGTCACCGCCTTGGCCGCGCAGGCGTCGGCCAGCACGGTGACCGCGAAGCCGAGATGCGCGGCCTGGCGCGCGGTGGTGTCCACGCACATCTGCGTCATGAAGCCGCTGACCAGCACGCGCTCGACGCCGCGCTCGCGCAGCAGCGCCTCGAGCCCGGTGCCGGTGAACGAGCCGGGCAGGTGCTTGGTCAGCACCGGCTCGCCGGGCTCGGGGCAGGCGTCGGGATGGATGGCGGCGGCCGGGCTGCCGGCCACGAACGTCGTGGCGCCGGGCCGCCGGCTCTCGTGCACGACGTGCACGACCGGCACGTGCGCCGCGCGCGCCCACGCCAGCGCCCGCGCGATGCGCCGCACCGCCGCCGGCCCCTCGGGCAGCACGACCTTGCCGAGTGGCGCGAAGTACTCCTGTTGGGCGTCGATGACGATGAGCGCGGTCTTCGGCGCGGTCACTTGCCCGCCACCACGACCGGGATGCGGGTGGCCAGCCGCGGCCGCACGTCGATCGCCAGGCTGAGCGCGGCGGCGCCGAGCAGCAGCGCGCTGGCGAGGGCGAACGCGGCGGCGTAGCCGCCGGTGGCCTCGAACAGCGCGCCGCCGAGCCAGGAGCCGAGCGCCGCGCCGGTCTGGTGCACGAGGAACATCGTGCCGAACACCGGGCCGACCGAGAAGCGGCCGAAGATCTCCGCCGACAGCGCCGAGGCGGCCGCGATGCTGCCGGACAGGCTGGCGCCGCCGGCGAGGGCGATCACCAGCAGCGCCAGCGGATGCTCGCGCACGAGCAGCAGCGCCAGGAAGATCAGGGCACGGGTGCCGTAGAGCCAGGCCAGCACCGGGCGGCGGCCAAAGCGATCTGAGAGCGCGCCCAGCACGACGGCGAAGCCCATCGAGGAGCCGCCCAGCACGCCGAGCACCCAGGAGGCCAGCATCGGCTCGTAGCCGTGGTCGGTCAGCATCGGCACGCCGTGGGCCGACAGCAAACTCATCGAGAAGCCGCAGCCGAACAGGCCGGCGGCGATGAGCCAGAACGGCAGCGCCTGCATCGCCGCCAGCACGCCGGTGCGCTCGGCCACCGTCTCGCCGGCGCGGGCGGCCGGCGGATCGCCGTCGGGCGTGAGGCCGACCGACTCCGGCGAGTCGCGCACGAACGCCAGCGCGAGCGGCACGAGCAGCACGACGACGCCGGCGCCGAACACCATCTGCGTCGCGCGCCAGCCCAGGCGCAGCACGCCCCACATCGCCACGGGCACCAGCAGCGTGATCCCGGCCATCGAGGCGGAGCCGAGGATCGAGAGGGCGGTGCCGCGGCGGCGCGTGAACCAGCGCGAGACGACGGCGGTGCCGACGACCTGGCCCGTCGCCG
>DASSLH010000254.1:0-11172 GCA_035689625.1 Candidatus Methylomirabilota bacterium
CTGGTGCGCGACCTCGCCGCGATGCGCGCCAACCTCGCGAGCCGCACGGCCCAGGTGCTGGACGCGCGCAGCGCCGGGCGCTTCGCCGGCACCGAGCCGGAGCCACGCGCGGGGCTGCGCGGCGGCCACATCCCCGGCAGCCTCAACCTGCCCTACGAGACGCTCTACCGGCCGGACGGCACGCTGAAGGCGCCCGACGAGCTGCGCGCCGCCGTGCAGGGCGCCGGCGTGGACCTCGGCCGTCCGATCGTGACGACGTGCGGCTCGGGCGTCACCGCCTCCGTGCTCGCGCTGGCGCTGCACCGCCTCGGCCGCGCCGACGTCGCCGTCTACGATGGCTCCTGGTCGGAGTGGGGCGCGCAGCCCGACACGCCGGTCGAGACATAGCCGCGCTCAGTTCCGCGCCCGCCGGCGCCACCAGGCCGTCAGCGCGACGAGCCCGGTGAGGCCGAGGCTGCCCTGCAGGAAGAACGCGGTGGACACGCCCCAGGCCTCGGAGATCGCCCCCACGCAGAACGCGCCGATCGGGAACACGCCGCCCCACACGAGCGTGTAGAGGCTCATCATCCGCCCGCGCAGCTCGTCGGGCGCGGCCAGCTGCAGGCGCGTGTTGCAGCTGGCGACGAGCACCAGGCCGAAGAAGCCGGTGACGAACAGCAGCGGCACCGCCACCCACACGTGATGCGCGGCCGAGAGCGACAGCAGCCCGGCCAGCGTGAGCGCGGCCGCGGTGAGCATGCCGGCCAGCGGCGGCTCCGGCGCCCGCCAGAAGCCGACGGTGAGCGCGCCGGCCACGGCGCCGACGCCGAGCGCGGCCATCAGGAAACCGAAGCCCTCGGCGCCCAGCCCGAGCACGTGGCGCGCCAGCAGCGGGACGTACACGGTGAAGTTGAAGACCGTGATGCTGACGACGAAGAGCATGCCCAGCACCAGCCGGATCACCGGCGTGCGCGCGGCGTAGCTCACGCCCTCGGCGATCTCCTCCAGCATCGTGGTGCCGCGCCGCGCGCTCACGCGCCCGGCCGGCAGCGTGAACAGCGTCGCGCCGACGGTGAGGATCCCCAGCGCGTTGACGACGAACGCCGGCACCACGCCGAAGCGCGCGATGACCACGCCGGCCACCGCCGGTCCCACGATGCGCGCGGCGTTGAACGCCGCCGAGTTCAGCGCGACGGCGTTCACGAGGTCGGCCTTGCCGACCATCTCGGCCAGGTACGACTGCCGGGCCGGGCCGTCGAAGGCCTGGGCGAGCCCGGCCAGCACGGCCACGACGCCGACGTGCCAGTAGCGCACGCGGTGCGAGGCGACCAGCGCCGCCAGGACCAGCGCCAGCACGGCGAGCATGGCCTGGGTGGCGACGAGCACGCGGCGCTTGGGCAGCCGGTCGGCGAAGGCGCCGGTGACGATCGAGAAGAGCAGGATCGGCCCGAACTGCAGCGTGCCGATGAGGCCCAGGCGCAGCGGCGAGTCGGTGAGCTGCAGCACCAGCCACGACTGCGCGACGGTGTGCATCCAGCCGGACACGAGCGCGGCCAGCTGCGCGCCGAAGAAGCGCCGGAAGTCGCGATGGTTCAGCGCGCGCAGCCCGCTCGGAAAGATCATGGCTTGGCCGTAGAATAGCCGGACCATGAGCGAGGATCGCCGGTGAAGATCCGACGGGCCGTCGTGCATCCGCTCTGCCTGCCGCTGCCCCGCCCGCTGCGCACTGCCATCCACGAGATCCGCACGGTGGACACGGTGCTCGTCGAGCTGCAGGGCGACGGCGGCGCGGTCGGCGTCGGCTACTGCTTCGCGTTCGGCGAGCGGCGGGCGCGCGCGCTGCAGGCGCTGGTCGAGGACCTGGCCCCGATCTACGAGGGCGGCGAGGCGGCGGCGGCGCGCGCGCTGTTCGATCGCGCCTGGGCCTCGATCAACTTCGTCGGCCACGCCGGCGTCGCCGTCATGGCGCTGGCCGCGCTCGACACCGCGTGCTGGGACCTGGCCGCCCGGGCGGCCGGCCTGCCGCTCTGGCGCTTGCTCGGCGGCGATCGCTCGCGCGTGCCGACCTACGCCTCCAGCGGGCTCTGGCTCGACCGCTCGCTCGATGAGCTGGTCGCCGAGGCCCGCGGCTTCGTCGCCGCCGGGCATCGCGCGATGAAGATGCGCCTGGGCAAGAGCACGGCCGAGGACCTCACGCGCGCGCGGGCGCTGCGCGAGGCGCTCGGTCCCGACATCCACCTGATGGCGGACGTCAACCAGGGCTGGGACGAGGCGACGGCGATCCGCACCGGGCGCGCGCTGGAGGCAATCGGCCTCTACTGGCTGGAGGAGCCGCTGCCCTACGAGGACCTCGAGGGCGCCGCCCGCGTGGCCGCGGCGCTCGACACGCCGATCGCCTCCGGCGAGACCGAGTACGGCTGGCTCGGCATGAAGCGCTACCTCGACGCGCGGGCCGCCGACATCCTCATGCCCGACCTGCAGCGCATGGGCGGCGTCAGCGGCTACCTCAAGGCCGTCGCGCTCTGCGAGGCGTACCAGCGTCCGGTGTCCTCGCACCTGTTCGTCGAGGTCTCCGGCCACGTGCTGGCGGCGGCGCCGCACGGCGTGATGCTCGAGTACATGGACTGGTGGCAGCCGCTGTTCGAGGAGCGGTTGCCGGTGGTGGACGGCCACGTGATTCTCTCCGAACGGCCCGGCCTCGGCGTCACGCTCGATCGCAAGGCGCTGGCGAGGCTGGCCGCGTGAAGCTCGGGAGGTTCCTCTCCGACAGCATCGGCCTGCGGCGGGCGGCGGCGGTGATCTTCGCGCTGGTGACGGTGCTGCCGCTGCTCGCCGTGCTGCCGCTGCTGCTCGGGGCCGGCCTGCTGTCGAGCACCCGCACGCAGGTCGCGCTGCTCTTCGCCGTCGTGCTGGCGGTGCTGGGCTTTGTCATCCTGCGCCGGCTCACCGACGAGGTGGCCAAGCTCGCCCAGGGGCTGGGCGGCTCGCCCGGCGAGAGCCTCGGCGCGGAGGTGCCGGGACTGGGCCGCGTCACCGAGATCGGCCAGATCGGGGACGCGTTCTCGCACCTGCTCACCGACCTGCGCGGCTCGACCGCGCGGCTCGAGGACCTCGTCTTCAAGCTCAGCACCCTCAACGAGGTCGTCGAGCTGGCCTCGCGCATCCCGCAGCTGAGCGATCTGCTCTCGCTGGTGCTGGAGCGCACGATGCGCACCGTGCGCGCGACCATCGGCTCGATCATGCTGCTCGACCACGACCGCGGCGTGCTCAGTGTCGTGGCCGCCCGCGGCCTGCCCGAGGGCGTGGTCGGCGAGGCCGAGGTGCCCGTCGGCCAGGGCGTCGCCGGCAAGGTCGTGCAGATCGGCGAGCCGGTGCTGGTGGAGGACATCGCCACCGATCCGCGCTTCGGCCGTCCCAACGATCCGAAGTACGGCACCGGCGCCTTCATGTGCCTGCCGGTACGTGTCGAGGACCGCATCATCGGCGTGGTCAACCTCGCCAAGGCGGCGGCGGCGCCGGCCACGCCCGCCTTCACGCCAACCGATCTTCAATTCCTCAACACCCTGATGACCCACATCGCCTACGCGGTGGACAACGCGCGGCTGCTGCAGGAGGCGCAGCTGTCCACCAACCGGCTGCGGCGCGCGATGGAGGACCTGCGCACGACGCAGACGCGCGTGGTGGAGGGCGAGACCCTGCGCGCCGTCGGCCAGATGGCCTCCGGCATGGCCCACCACGTCAATAACTTGTTGGCGGTGATCTCCGGCCGGACGCAGCTGCTGCTGGCGCGCATCACCCAGCCGGAGATCCGCCGGCCGCTGGAGGTGATCCAGCGGGCGACGTTCGACGCCGCCGACGTCGTGCGCCGCGTGCTGGGCTTCACCGCCGTGCAGCCGGTGGTCGAGCACGGCGCCGTGGATCTCAACGAGGTCGTGCGCGAGGTCGTCGAGCTCACCCGCCCGCGCTGGCGCGACGAGGTGCAGATGCGCTCGCTGGCGCTCGACGTCGCGCTCGACCTCGGCGACATCCCGCGCGTGGCCGGCGAGGCGCCGGCGCTGCGCGAGGTGATCATGAACGTGCTGTTCAACGCGATCGACGCCATGCGCGCGAGCGGCGTCATCCGCGTCACGACGTGGGCGGCCGACGACTGGGCCTACTGCGCGATCGCCGACACCGGCGTGGGCATGTCGGAGGAGGTCCGCCGCCGCGCGTTCGAGCCGTTCTTCACCACCAAGGGCCCGCAGGGCACGGGCCTCGGCCTCAGCGTCGCCCACGGCATCGTGCAGCGCCACGGCGGCGAGCTCAGCCTGCGCCCCAACGAGCCGCAGGGCACCGTCATCACCATCCGGCTGCCGCAGGCGACGGTGCCGCAGGGCGCCACGCCGCCGGCGACGCCGCGGGGGCCGGCGCTGCGCGTGCTGATCGTGGACGACGAGGCGAGCGTGCGCGAGGCGCTGGCCGACACCCTGGCGGAGGACGGCCACACGGTCGTCCAGACCGCCAGCGGCAAGGACGCGCTGGCGCGCCTGAGCGAGGGCGTCGGCGTGGACGTTGTGATCACCGATCTCGGCATGCCGGAGATGACGGGCTGGGACGTCGCCCGCGCCGTGCGTGGCCAGTGGCCCGGGCTGCCGATCGGGCTGGTCACCGGCTGGGCTGTCGCGCTGGAGATGACGGAGGACGAGCGTCGCGCTGTCGACTTCGTGATCGCCAAGCCCTACACCGTCGAGGCCCTGCGCGCGGCGCTGGCCGGCGTCACCCCGCGCCGCTGAGGCCGCCTGCGGGCTCAGCGCGGGCGCGACGGCGCGCCCGGCTTGGTCGCATCCACGCGCAGCTCCTGCCGTCCTCCGGGCGTCCTCAGCACGACGTGGCGCTCGGCGATCGCCTCGATCACGCCGTCGGCGAGGGTGTCGCCCACCCGGTAGCGCCGCACCTCGCGCGAGGCGGGATCGAAGATGTAGGCGAGCGCGTCCTGGTCGAGGATGACGATGCCGTAGACGATCGGCCCGGCCGGCGCCGGCGGCGGCGTCGCGCGGCTGCTGGCGCCGACGCGCGACAGCACGATGCGCAGCCCCTCACGATCCTGCTCGATCGTGTACGGCACGCGGCGGCGCAGCTCGATCACCAGGCGCGCCACGCCCCTGCGAAACTGGCTGCCGCGCAGCGCGCGCACGGGATCGAGCGTGACGGGGACGGGCGTGAGGCGCCAGCGGTAGACCGTGTCCTGGAAGTCCACGACGAGGCGATCGGGACTGTCGATCAGCTCCGCCTGGTAGCGCGCCGGCCGGGTGAGCCGCACCCAGACCTCCAGCGCGCCCTCGCGATCGACGATCGTCGCCTCGGTCAGCGCGGGCGGCTCCTCCTGCGCGGCGACGGGAACCGCGGCCAGCGCGAGCGCGGCCGCCAGCAGCCAGGCGAGCGGGCGCATGCGCGGCGCCGTCATGGCGCGAGCATAGCGCACCGCCGCCGGCCGTCGCTGGTACGATGAGCGTTGCCCGCCGCGGCCCGCAGTCCGGGCCGGGTGAAGCCGTGTCGAGCAGGCCCGCCGATCAAGGGCGAGGATGGACGGCCCTCGCGACCTCGACCCGGATAGTCGCCGGCGTAACGTCCGGCCGGCGGGCGCCTCACGGCGCCGCCAGCGGCACCTCCACCGTCCCGATCGGCTCGCCCGTGCGCGCGTCCAGCAGCTGCGCCGTCAGGCCCGACGGCTCGGCGCCGATGCGGGCGCGTTCGAAATAGAGGAACCCACTCGCCGTGGCGCCGGGCGCCAGCACGCCCTCGGGCAACGCGGCGGCCACCATGTCGGCCGACGGCAGCTCCCACGTCGCGTCCGGCTCCTGCGTGGCGTCCACGCGCGCATCGGCCGTGCGGTCGTTCAGCGCCCAGCCGGGGCCCGAGCGATCGCGCCCGGGGCCCAGCGCGAGGCCCTCGTCCTGGCGCACCGTCGGCGCCGGGCCGGCCACGACGCCGCGGACCTCGGACGGCGGCGCTGCGGCCAGGCGCCGGCCGTCGGGCAGCACCAGCGCGAACAGGCGCGACTCCAGCCGCACCGGCACGTCACCCCGATTCACCACCCGCACGTGGATCGGCGTCACCAGCGTGGGCAGGCTCGGCGGCCAGCCGCGCCAGGCGTCGGTCGTGGCGGCAACCTCGACGCCGCCCGCCGTGGCCGCAGCCGTCGGCGTCGAGCGGGCAGGCCCGGCGCAGCCCGCGACGAGGAGCAGCACGGCCAGCGTGAGCGCGCGGGACAGCGTCGAGATCTCGGTCATGGGCCCTCCGGTCGGCCTCCAGTATCTCTCTGGTTCGGCGCCGCTGAGGCATGAGAGCATGGAAGGCCGATGCTGAGTGACATCCGGGCCTGCCTGGCGCTGCTGTCGCGACGGGCGCGCTGGCACTGGGCCGCGCTGGTCCCGTTCGCGCTGGCGGCGGCCGCCGCCGAGGCCGTGGGCGCCGGCGCCGCCTTCGGCCTCATCACGATCCTGGGCGATCCCGCCCGCGCCGCCACGCTGCCGGTCGCCTCGTCGATCTATCCCTACCTGCCCCGTCAGGATCCGCCGGGAGTCATCGTCGCCTTCACCGTGCTGGTCATGGGCTTCTACATCGCGCGCAACGCTCTGCTGGCGGCGGTCTCGTGGGTCCAGGAGCTGGCGCTCAACACCTCGGTGCGCCACCTCTCGCACCGGCTGCTGGCCGCCTACCTGGCGGCGCCCTACGCGTTCCACTTCCACCGCAACTCCGCCGCGCTCATCCATCGCGTCACCGACGCCGTCAACAGCGTCTTCCGCGGCGTGCTGGGCTCGCTCGTGAACACGGCCTGCGAGTCGCTCGTCGTGGCCGGCATCGTCGTGATCCTCGCGCTGACCGCGCCCGGCGTGACGCTGGTCGCGATCGTCGTCGTCGGCGGCCTGCTGCTGCTGCCGCTGACGCTGTCGCGCCACGCCACCACGCGCTGGGGCGAAGCGGTGCAGCAGCTGGACACCGAGATCCTCCAGACGCTGCAGCAGAGCCTGGGCGGCGTGAAGGAGGTCAAGGTGCTCGGCTGCGAGAGCTTCTTCCTCTCGCAGTTCGACGAGCGGCTGGCCGCCGCCGCCCGGCTACGCGCGCGCTACGCGACGGTGGCCAGCACGCTGCGCATGGGCGTGGAGACGATGTTCGTGTGCGGCCTGCTGCTGGTGAGCCTGATCCTCACGCTGCGCGGCGGCTCGGCGGCGCTGCCGCTGCTCGGCCTGTTCGCCTACGCCGGCTTCCGCGTGATCCCCGCCGCCAACCGCGTCATGCTCTACGTCGCCCAGCTGCGCTACAGCCGCCCGTGGATCCAAGCGCTGCGCGCCGACCTCACCACGCTGCCGGCCGCCGCTGCCCGGCCGCCCGACGGCGAGCCGATCCGCTTCACGCGCGCGGTGAGCCTCGAGCGCGTGTCCTACACCTACGAGGGCGAGCGCGAGCCGGTGCTGGTGGACGTGGACCTGAGCATCGCGCGGGGCGAGTCGGTGGCGCTGGTGGGCCCCTCGGGCGCCGGCAAGAGCACGCTGGTGGACCTGCTGCTGGGACTGCTGGCACCGACCGGCGGGCGGATCACCGTGGACGGCCGCGACATCGCCACGGCGCTGGCCTCCTGGCAGCGCCACATCGGCTACGTGCCCCAGGAGCCGTTCGTGCTCGACGACACCGTGCGCCGCAACGTCGCCTTCGGCGTGCCGGACGCCGCCATCGACGACCGGCGCGTGCAGGCCGCGCTGCGCCTGGCCCAGCTGGCCGACGTCGTGGCGGCACTGCCGCGCGGCCTCGACACGGCGCTGGGCGAGCGTGGCGCGCGGCTGTCGGGCGGCCAGCGCCAGCGCGTGGCCATCGCGCGCGCGCTCTACCACGAGCCCGAGGTGCTGGTCTTCGACGAGGCGACCTCGGCGCTCGACACGCCGACCGAGCGCGAGCTGATCGCGGCGCTGGAGGCGCTGCGCGGAGTCAAGACGCTGGTGGTCATCGCGCACCGGCTCAGCACCGTGCGGCGCTGCGACCGGCTGGCGGTGCTGCGCGACGGCCGGCTGGTGGCCGTCGGCCCCTACGACGAGCTGCTCGAGCGCGACCCCGGCTTCCGCGCGATGGCCACTGATCGAGGTGGGGGCCCCGACATGGCCCCCACACCCCCCAACGCTCGGGCCGCCCCGGCATCGCCGTGACGGCCCTCGTCATCGCGTCACTCGCTCTCGGCGTCCCCGCAGTTCACGCGCTCGGCGAGGGCGTAGGTCGGCTTGCGCTGCGACTCGTGGTAGGTGCGGATGAGCAGCTCGGCGATGAGGCCCATGAGCACGCACTGCACGCCGAGCAGGAACAGGAACACGGCCAGCAGGATGAGCGGGTTGCGGTGCACGTACACGCCGAGCGCCAGCTTCTCGTACACGGTGACCAGCCCGGCCAGCGTGCCGGCCAGGCAGGCGCCGATGCCGACGGCGCCGAAGACGTAGATCGGCTTGGTCGCGTAGCCGAAGAGGAACTTCATGACGATCAGGTCGAGCACGACCTTGAGCGTGCGGCCCAGGCCATAGCTCGAGCGCCCCGCCCGCCGCGGATGGTGCGCGACCGGCAGCTCGCCCACGCGCGCGCCCTCGTGCGCCGCGAAGGCCGGGATGAGCCGGTGCATCTCGCCGTAGAGCCGTAGGTCCTGCAAGACGGCGCGGCGATAGGCCTTGAGCGTGCAGCCGTAGTCGTGCAGCGGCACGCCGGTGAGCCAGGAGATCAGCCGGTTGGCGAGCCACGACGGCAGCCGCCGGCTCAGCAGCGGATCGCGGCGCTCGCGCCGCCAGCCGCTGACGACGTCGTAGCCCTCGTCGAGCTTGGCCAGCAGGCGCGGGATGTCGCGCGGATCGTTCTGCAGATCGGCGTCGAGCACACAGAGTACCTGGCCGGCCGCCGCCGCCACCCCGGCCGAGATCGCCGCCGTCTGGCCGTAGTTGCGGCGCAGCCGCAGCAGGCGCACGTGCGGCGCCTTGCCGGCCAGCCGCCGCAGGAGCGCGAAGCTGTCGTCCGCGCTGCCGTCGTCCACGTAGACGATCTCGTAGCTCTTGCCGAGCCCGTCGAGCACCGTGGTGAGCGAGGCGTGCAGCGCCGGCAGGTTCGGCGCCTCGTTGAACACCGGCAGCACCACGGAGAGCTCGATCATCGTCGCGCCTCGATGCTCACCAGACGCATCACCACGATGCGGCCGTCGTCGGGCCGGCCGAACTCGGCCGCGGTGAACCACCGCGCGGCCTCGATGCGCAGCGTGTGGACGCCGCCGTCGGCCGGCAGCGGCACGTCCACGGTGAAGCGCGGCGGCTGCGCGCCCAGGTCCAGCGCTGGCAGCGCGCGATCATCCACGGCGAACGTCACCCGCGGCCGGCGCGCGGCGAACTCCGGCAGCGTCTCGGCCGTCACGCGCAGCGAGTGGAACTCGCGGGTGCCGGGCAGCCGCATCGCGAAGCGCGGCCCGATCCAGCCGTCGCCCGTCCGCTGCTGTACGGGCAGGCGCGCGAGCGCCGCCGCCGCATCCACGCCACGATACCGCAGCAGCACGTAGCGGTTGCCAAAGCCGCGATCGACCTCGGCCACACGGCTGACGTCGGCCACGCCGGCCAGCAGGTCGAGCGGCGCGTACATCGGCGGCTCGAACAGCAGGAACACCGCGGGCGCCGGCGACGCCGTCCGGGCGGCGCCGAGGACGGCGTCGAGGTGCAGCAGCGCCTCGACGTCGTTCAGCGTGTGGGGCAACACGCGCACGCGTGGATCGCCGAGCGCGGCGAAGACCATCCCGACCGACGCCGGCGTCCAGTAGGAGTGCGTGACGACCACGGCCGGGCGGCCGTCGGCCCCGGCGGCCACCAGCCGCTTCACCTCGGGCAATCCCACGCCGCTCCAGGTGCCGTCCACGTACTGGCGGATCTCGTCCTGGGGCACCGGCGCGGCGCCGGGTGCGCGCACGATCTGCCAGTCGCTGACCAGCCAGGAGCCGAGCGCGGCGGCCAGCACGACCGCCGTCGCCGCCGTCGCCGGCCGCGGCGCCGGCGCCGCCCACGCCAGCGCGAGGGCCGAGGCGACGAAGAGCACGAGCGGCAGGTGATCGGGATGCGCGTAGCGCGCGTAGGGGCGCCCGTAGACCGCGGCGCCGACCGCGAGCGTCGTGAGCCAGCCGGCGGCGAGGACGAGCGGCCAGCGCTCGCGGCGCCAGACGCACCAGCCGAGCGCCAGCGCCAGCAGCCCGAGCAGCGCGAGCCCCTCGTAGCCGGCGTACCAGTACAGGAACAGGCGGGCGCGGTCGAGCACGCCGATCGCCGCGCTGCCCGCCAGCATGCCGGCCGGCTGCAGCCAGCGGCCGAGGCGGACGAGGCGCGACCCCAGCGCGACGAACGGCAGGGCGGCCGCCAGCGCCAGGCACGCCAGGCGCGCGTCGAGCAGCGGCGCCCCGCGGCGACGGTTGACGACGACGTAGGCCAGCGCCAGCCACGGCAGCGCCACCAGCGCCGAGACCTTCACGAGGCCGGCAATCCCGAACAGCACACCCGCGACGCCGGCGCCGGCCAGGCGCCGTGCCCGCGCGGCGTCCGGCGCGGCCGAGAGCGCGACGGCGGTCAGCGCGAGCGTCAGCAGCATGCTGACGACGGGGTCCTGCAGCGCCAGCCGCTCGTGGAAGAGCACGAAGGGCGACAGCGCCCACAGCAGCATGCCGACGAGCGCGGCGGCGCGCGAGAACGCCAGCGTCAGAAACACGCCGAGCGAGAGCGTGGTGGCGACGCCGGCGGCGGCCACCAGGCCGCGGCCGATCAGCAGCGCGTGGGCCGGTGCCAGCCCGGCGGGCGCGAACATCACCGCGAGCAGCGGACGTCCCTGCGCCAGCGGGCCGATGGCGCGACGGGTCCCCGGGTCGATCGCGGTCAGGATGTTGGCCGCCTCGTCGTAGAAGGGGCCGAGCGCGCCGAGGTCGTAGACGCGCAGCGCGACGGCGAGCCCGACGATCGCGCCGGCCAGCGGCAGCCACACCCGCTGCAGCCGGCTCACGGCGGCACGCCCCGCAGGTGGGCCCGCAGGCGGGCGAAGCGGTGGCCGTAGACCGTGACCACCGTCGTCGTCGCGTCGAGGTTGCCGTAGGGCGAGGCCTTGTAGAGCACGAGCAGCGCGTGGGAGGCGAGCACGCTGGCGCAGCCGAGCACGATCACCGTCCGC
>DASSLH010000255.1:0-5282 GCA_035689625.1 Candidatus Methylomirabilota bacterium
CCTCACCGCGGTCGCCGACGTGCTCAAGCCCGAGGCGGCGCGCACGGTGGGCGCGCTGCGCGAGGCCGGCCTCACGGTCGCGATGCTGACCGGCGACCACCGCGCGACGGCCCTGGCCATCGCCCGGCAGGCCGGCATCGAGCGCGTGCTGGCCGAGGTGCTGCCGGCGGCCAAGGCGGCCGAGGTCAAGGCGCTGCAGGGCGAGGGGCGCCGGGTGGCGATGGTCGGCGACGGCATCAACGACGCGCCGGCGCTGGCCCAGGCCGACGTCGGCATCGCCATGGGCTCGGGCACCGACGTGGCCATCGAGGCCGCCGACGTCACGCTCATGCGCGGCGACCTCGGCGGCGTGGTGGCCGCCGTCGACCTCTCGCGGCGCACGATCCGCGTGGTCAGGCAGAACCTGGCGTGGGCGTTCGGCTACAACGTGGTGCTGATCCCGGTCGCTGCCGGCCTGCTCTATCCTCTGTGGGGCGTGCTGCTGTCGCCGATCCTGGCCGGCGCGGCGATGGCGTTCTCGTCGGTCTCGGTGGTGACGAACAGCCTCAGACTCAAGCGATGGAGGATGCGCGATGGCCGTTGATCCGGTCTGCAAGATGACGGTGGAGCCCGCCAAGGCGGCAGCACAGTCCAAGCACAAGGGCGAGACGTATTACTTCTGCGCGGTCGGCTGCAAGCAGAAGTTCGATCGCGAGCCGGACAAGTACCTGGCCGGCGGCAAGAGCGAGATGGGCCGCTGATGCCGCGACCCGCGCTGTTGAGCGGGCGCGACCGCTACGAGCGGGTGATGCACGGCTGGGTGGACAACTCGCACGACGACGCGTTCACCCACACCGTGCGCCTTGCCGACGACGACCGGGCGCTGCAGATCGCGGTCGTCGCGCTGCCGCCGCCGACGTACACCATCCGCCAGGCGCGTCTCGCGCCGCTCGCCGGTGCCATCGCGCCGGCGGTCGTCGACGGCCTCGCGCGGCTGGCCGGCGCCGCGATGGTCGGCGGCCTCACCCGGCGCACGGCCGAGGCGGTCGGCGACGGCGAGGGCGCCGCGCTCGCCGTCGACGCGGTGATCGAGGTGGCGCGCCTCGCGCGTCAGGTGATCAAGATGCCGCGCGCCGACGCTGAGCGTGCCGCCGGCGACGCGCTGGCCTTCTGGCGTCTGGACATGGCCGGCTGGACCGATCTGCCGAATTCCTGCTTCACCTACAGCGAGACGGGCCGCGCGCTGTTCGGCCACCGCACGATCGCCGCCGCCGCCGTGCCCGATCTCTACAGCCCGCGGGCCGGCCAGCCGAAGGTCTTCGAGCGCCGCAAGGTCGCCCGGCTCG
Organism: Candidatus Methylomirabilota bacterium; assembly: GCA_035689625.1. Classification (GTDB taxonomy): domain Bacteria; phylum Methylomirabilota; class Methylomirabilia; order Rokubacteriales; family CSP1-6; genus AR5. The sequence continues at coordinate 1,326 of DASSLH010000255.1, forward strand.
AGCGGGAGCGCGGGCGCCTTCGCCTGTTCCACTCGATGCACGACAACGTTCACGGCTTCGAGCTGACGCTGGAGATCGACGAGGCGGCCGGCAAGGTGCTGCGCGCCGAGCACGTCACGCCGCGGCTGCCGTACGCGGGGCTCTGCTCGGAGCCGCAGCGGAAGCTCGCCGCGCTCGTGGGCGAGACGGCCGACGCCGGCCTGCGCAAGCGCATCCAGGCCACGCTGGGCGGCGAGTCCGGCTGCGCCCAGCTCTACGATCTGACCTCCGATCTGCTCAAGCTGCTGGCTCTTTGACGTGGGGGGCCCCGAGATGGCCCCCCACACCCTGCGCACGCTCGGGACGCCCCGGCAGAGCCGTGGCGCGCCTCGACCACCCGGTCACACCCACACGTCGAGATAGAGGTCGGGACGGAAGGGGTCGAGGCCGACCGAGGCCGGCACGCGTCCGGCGAAGGCCGCCCGCGGGGCGAGGCCGACCAGCTCGGCGCGCTCGATCGCCACTCCGCGGCGGTCGGCCTCCGCCTTCACGCGATCAAACGCGGCGGGGATCGGCGTGGCGCGGTAGTCCAGCAGGTTCATCGAGACCTGGGCGCGGCCGCGGCTGGCCAGCGGCAGGCCCAGCGCCTGCACCGCCGGCAGGCCCCCGCCGCTCTCGCGCACGACGCGCGCGATGCTGCGCGCGGCTGCCACGTCGGCGCTGGCGAGCCAGACGTTGTAGGCGACGAGCACGTCGCGCGCGCCGACCAGCACGGCGCCGGCGCGCTCGTCGAAGCGCGCGGGCCCGTCGTCGGGCGTGCCCTCCGCCGTCGCCAGCCGGGCCGGCAGCCCCTCGTACTCCCCGTGGCGCAGCTCGCGCAGCGAGCGGCGCTCGGGCCGCCGGGCCGCCTGCGCGTAGTAGTAGACGGGCAGCGCGTGGCGCTTGGCCAGCGTGCGCCCGACGTCGTGGGCCAGCGTGACCGCCTCGGCCATCGTCACGCCCGCCAGCGGCACGAACGGCAGCACGTCGAGGCTTCCGATGCGGGGATGGATGCCGCGATGCTGGCGCATGTCGATCTCGGCGACGACGGCGTCGGCCAGCGCCAGCGCCCCGGCCACGACGGCGTCGGGCGCGCCGAGGAACGTGAAGACCGAGCGGTGGTGGTCGGGATCGGCGTGGATGTTGGCGACGGTCAGGCCGGGCACCGCGGCCAGCACCGTGCGCAGCCGCCGCAGGCGCGCGGGGTCGCGCCCCTCGCTGACGTTGGGCACGCACTCCACGATCGGCCCGGTCGCGGCCACGGCGGTATACTACGGGACGCGATGCCGTTCCTGCCAACGGGCAAGTTGCCCGCCGATCTGCTGCAGGGCCTCCTCGACAAGCACGCCGTGCGCGATCCGCGGGTCGTCGTGGGCCCGCGCGTCGGCGAGGACGCCGCCGTCATCGACCTCGGCGACCGGTACCTGGTGGCGACCGCCGATCCGATCACGTTCACCACCGACGAGCTCGGCTGGTACGCGCTGCACGTCAACGCCAACGACATCGCGGTCCGCGGCGCCACGCCCCGCTGGTTCCTGGCCACGCTGCTGCTGCCCGAGGGCGCCACCGACGACGAGGGCGTGCGCGCGCTCTTCGCCCAGCTGGGCGAGGCGTGCGAGGCGCTGGAGGTCGCGCTCGTCGGTGGCCACACCGAGATCACGGCGACGGTTCAGCGGCCGATCGTCGCCGGCACGATGCTGGGCGAGGTCGCCAGGGACCGGCTGGTGACGACGGCCGGCGCCCGCGTCGGCGACGCCGTCGTGCTCACCAAGGGCGTGCCGCTCGAGGGCGCGGCGATCATCGCGCGCGAGAAGGAGCAGGAGGCGCTGGCGCGGGGCGTGCGGCCGGCCGTCGTGCGCCGGGCCAAGGCCTTCCTGCGCACGCCGGGCATCAGCGTGCGGCCCGAGGCCGAGATCGCCTGCGAGGTCGCCACCGTGCACGCCATGCACGATCCGACGGAAGGCGGCCTGGCGACCGCGCTGCACGAGCTGGCCGGCGCCGCCGGCGTCGGCCTGCGCATCGACCACGACCGCATCATGGTGCTGCCGGAGGGCCGGGCGCTGTGCGAGGCCTTCGGCCTCGATCCGCTCGGCACGATCGCCTCCGGCGCGCTGCTGCTGACGCTGGCCCCGGCCGAGGCGGGGCTGGTGCTGCACGCGCTGGCGCGCGAGGCGATCGATTGCCACTTCATCGGCCAGGTGGTGCCACCCGAGCAGGGTGTGACGCTGGTGGAGGGCACGCGCCAGTGGCCGCTGCCGACCTTCGCGCGCGACGAGATCGCGCGCCTGTTCGCCGAGGCCTGAGCGTGCCGACGATCGGCTACGCGCACCGCGCGCTGGCGCTCGGCCGCGCCGGCCTCGTCGCCTCCTGCCATCCACTGGCGACGCTGACCGGCGTGGAGACGCTGAAGGGCGGCGGCAATGCGGCCGATGCGGCCGTGGCCGTCAACGCCGTGCTGGCAGTGACACAGCCGAACAACTGCGGCGTGGGTGGCGATCTGTTCTGCCTCTACTACGAGGCGGCGACGCGGCGCGTGCACTTCCTCAACGGCGCCGGCCGCTCGGGCTCGCGCGCCTCGCTGGACGAGCTCCGCCGCCGGCGGATCGACCGCCTGCCGGTCATCGGCGCGCCGACCGTCAGCGTCCCCGGCTGCGTGCGGGCGTGGGCGATGCTGCTGGAGCGCTTCGGCACGCGGCCGCTCGACCGGCTGCTGGGCCCGGCGATCGACTGCGCCGAGCGCGGCTTCCCGCTGACCTCCATCGTCAGCCAGGCCATCGCCGAGTACGCGCCGACCACGCCCGATCCGGAGTGGCACCGGGTGTTCCGGCCCGGCGGCGCGGCGCCGGCGCTGGGCGAGACGTTCGCGCAGCCCGACCTCGCGCGCACGCTGCGCGACCTCGCCGCCCACGGGCCGGACCTGTTCTACCGCGGTCGCGTCGCCCAGGCGATCGCCGCGCGCCTGGAGCGCGACGGCTTCCTCACGACCGACGACCTGGCCACCCACGCCGGCGAGTGGGGCGAGCCGATCGCCACGACGTATCGCGGCGTCACCGTCTACGAGACGCCGCCGCCGACGCAGGGCGTGACCACGCTGCTCGGGCTCAACATGCTCGAGGGCGACGACCTGGCGCGGCTGCCGCTGCACTCCGTCGAGCACCTGCACCTGCTGCTCGAGGTGGTCAAGCTGGCCTACGCCGATCGCGACCGCTGGATCGGCGACCCCGAGCACGCGCGCGTGCCGCTGGCGGCGCTGCTCGACAAGCGCTACGCGGCCGAGCGCCGCCGGCAGGTCGATCCCCACAAGGCGACCACGTACGCGGCCGGGGAGCCCGACGGCGACACCACCGGCTTCGTGATCGCCGACGGCCACGGCAACCTGATCGCGGTCATCCAGAGCCTGTTCAACGCGTTCGGCTCCGGCATCGTGGCGCCGGGCACCGGCGTCGTCCTGCAGAACCGCGGGCGTCATTTCATGCTCGATCCCGGCCATCCGAGCGTGCTGGCGCCGCGCAAGCGGCCGTTCCACACGCTGCTGGCGTCCATCGCCACCCGCGACGACCGGCCGGTGATGGGCTTCGCGACGATGGGAGGCAACGGCCAGGCGATGTTCCACGTCCAGGTGCTGACGAACCTGTTCGACTACGGGCTCGACATCCAGGAGGCGATCGAGCGGCCGCGCTTCCTCTTCGGCGCGTTCCTGCCCGACGATCCGGCCGACATCATCCACGTCGAGCGCCGCGTGCCCGCCGACGTGCTGGCCGCGCTCGCCCGGCGCGGCCACAACGTCAAGGCCGCGCCCGAGCTGTTCTACCGCGTCGGCCAGGCGCACGGCATCACGGTGTGTGACGGCCTGTTCATGGGCGGGGCCGACCCGCGCGGCGACGGCGTCGCGCTGGGCTTCTGATGCGCGCCCGGGCCCTCGTCGCCGCCGCCACGCTG
>DASSLH010000256.1:0-7866 GCA_035689625.1 Candidatus Methylomirabilota bacterium
CTGGGCCTGCCTCCGCTGGACTTGCGCAAGGGGTGAGGGGCACTTACACTGCCGCTGACATGTTCAACCTGATCCCCCGCGAAGTGCGCTTCTTCGACCTCTTCGATCAGCAGTCGCAGCACATCGTGCACGCGGCCGACCTGCTGCACGACATGATCTTCGCGTTCCACGACGCCCGGGCGAAGGCCAACGCGATCAAGGAGGTCGAGCACCAGGGCGATCAGGTGACCCACGAGATCGTGCGGCGGCTGAACACCACGTTCATCACGCCGATCGACCGCGAGGACATCCACGATCTCGCCACCCGGCTCGACGACGTGCTCGACTTCATCGAGGCGACCGCCGAGCGGCTGGTCGTCTACCGGATCAAGGAGCCGACGTCGGCCGCCCGGGCGCTGGCCGACGTCATCGTGCAGACGGCGCAGGCGACCGACCGCACCATCAAGTGCCTGCGCACCATGGACCCGGGCTTCCACGAGCACGCGGTGGAGGTCAACCGCCTGGAGAACAGCGCCGACAGCCTGCTGCGCGAGAGCCTGGCCGCGCTGTTCGACGAGCAGGGCGATCCCATCGAGGTGATCAAGTGGAAGGAGATCTACGAGACGATGGAGACCGTCACCGACCGCTGTGAGGACGTCGCCAACGTGATCGAGGGGATCATCCTCAAGATGGCCTGACGGATCGCGCGTGCTCTCCGTCATCCTCTTCATCGTGCTGGTCGCGCTCGTCTTCGACTTCTTCAACGGCTTTCACGACGCCGCCAACTCGATCGCCACCGTCGTCTCCACCCGCGTGCTCACGCCGCTGCAGGCGGTGGTGTGGGCGGCCTTCTTCAACTTCGTGGCGGCCTTCGGGTTCGGCGTGCAGGTGGCGACCACCGTCGGCAAGGGCGTCGTGCACACCGACATCGTGGACCAGTGGGTGATCCTGGCCGGCCTCGTGGGCGCGATCGTGTGGGACATCGTCACCTGGTACTGGGGGCTGCCGACGTCGTCCTCGCACGCGCTGATCGGCGGCTTCGCGGGCGCCGGTGTGGCCAAGGCCGGCTTCGGCTCGCTCGTCGCCAGCGGGTTGATCAAGATCGGCGTCTTCATGGTGCTGGCGCCGCTGATCGGCCTCGTCGTCGGCTTCGCCGTCATGCTGACGACGATCTGGATCTTCCGGGACGAGACGCCCGGCCGCGTGGACCGCATCTTCCGCCGCGGCCAGCTCGTCTCGGCCGCCGCCTACAGCCTCGGCCACGGCACCAACGACGCCCAGAAGACGATGGGCATCATCGCCGTGCTCCTGTTCTCCACCGGCCACCTCGGCAAGGAGTTCTACGTGCCGGTCTGGGTCATCCTCTCCGCGCACGCGGCCATCGCGCTCGGCACCATGGCGGGCGGCTGGCGCATCGTGAAGACGATGGGCATGCGCATCACCAAGCTGAGGCCGGTCGGCGGCTTCTCGGCCGAGGCTGCCGGCGCGATCACCCTCATCGGCACCGCGCTGGGCGGCATCCCGGTCTCGACGACCCACACGATCAGCGGCGCCATCATGGGCGTCGGCTCGCTGCAGCGCTTCTCGGCGGTGCGCTGGGGGGTGGCCAGCCGTATCGTGTGGGCGTGGATCCTCACCATTCCCGCGACGGCGGTGGTGTCCGCCGCCATCTGGCTCCTGCTGCGGCTGGCCGGCGCCTGAGGCGGGCGTGAGCGCCGTCGCGGCCGACGTCCTCGTCGTCGAGGACGAGCCCGACATCCGCACCCTCGTCGTCCATCACCTCACGCGTGACGGCTTTCGCTGCCGCACGGCCGGCACCGGCGGCGAGGCGCTGGCCCGCGTGCGCGCCGCCACGCCCGATCTCGTCGTGCTCGACCTCATGCTGCCGGGCCTCGACGGCCTCGAGGTGTGCCGGCGGCTGCGCGCCGACCCGGCCACGGCCGCGATCCCGATCATCATGCTGACGGCCAAGGCGGACGAGGTGGACCGCGTGGTCGGCCTCGAGATGGGCGCCGACGACTACCTGGCCAAGCCGTTCTCGCCCAAGGAGCTGGTCGCGCGCGTGCGGGCCGTGCTGCGCCGCGCGCGGCCCCGCGCCGGCGCGCAGCCGCTGACCGTGGGCGGCGTCACGCTCGATCCGACACGCCACGCGGTGACCGTCGCCGGCCGCCCCGTCGAGCTCACGCCCAAGGAGTTCGACCTGCTCCACGCGCTGCTGGCGGCGGCCGGCCGCGTGCTCACCCGCGAGCACCTGCTCAACCGCGTGTGGGGCTACGCGCGCGCCGACGAGATCGAGTCGCGCACGGTGGACGTCCACATCCGGCGGCTGCGGGCCAAGCTCGGCGCCGAGGAGCGCCGCATCGCGACGATCAAGGGCGTCGGGTACCGCTTCGAGACCGACCGAGCGTAGACTGACAGCATGAGCCTGCGACGGCGACTGGCCCGGGCCTTCACCGGCTGCCTGCTGGGCGGCGCGATGGCGGTGCCCCTGGGCCCCACCACGACCTCGCAGGCCGTGAACCAGCTGAACAGCGCCTCGATGCGGCCGCTGCCCATGGTCGCGCCGGTGCCGGCGTCGAGCGAGACGATGTTCTGGGTGCCGCCGCGCGCGGTGCTTTCGCCGGGCGCGCCGACCGGCGTGGTGGTGCCGGGCCACTGGGAGCGCGTGACGCGGGAGGGCAACGTCTACGTGCCGCCGCTGACGGCGACGGAGCCGTCCACCGGCGCCGTGCAGTCGTTCCCCGGCGGCTACTACTCGCCCGCCGATCCGCGGGTCTACGGTCCCTGACGCCGGCGGCTGAGCGCACGCCCGGTTTCCTCTCGCGGCTGGCGCATCTGGTCGCCCGCCGCATCGCCGTCAAGCTCGTTCTCACGCTCGTCGGCTTTGTCGCCGTCACCACGCTGGTCGCCGGCCTCTACCTCACGCGCGCGCTCGATCGCTTCGCCGTCGAGTCGCTGGAGTCCCGCCTGGTCACCGCCGGGCACCTGCTGCACGACGACACGCGCGCGCTGCTGCGCCGGCCCGCCGGCCGCGACGAGATGGGCGCGTTCGTGCGGCGCGCGGCGCAGCCCACGGACGTGCGGGTGACGATCATGGGCCTCGACGGCTGGGTGCTGGCCGACTCCGAGGTCGAGCCGGGCGACCTCGGCCGCCTCGAGAACCACGCGCACCGGCCCGAGATGCAGGCGGCCCTGGCCGGCCGCGTGGGGCACGACCTGCGCACCAGCGTGTCCATCCACACGCCGCTCATGTACGTGGCGATGCCCGTGCGCGACGGCGAGCGCGTCATCGGGGTGCTGCGGCTGGCGCTGCCGCTGGAGGCGGTCACCGCCTCCTACGCGCAGCTGCACCGCGTGATGCTGGCCGGCGGCCTGGTCGCGCTGCTCGCCGCGTTCGGCATCGGCATCTTCGTCGCCGGCCGCGTGACCCGGCCGGTCGTGGAGATGCAGGAGATCGCCCGCCAGATGAGCGAGGGCCGCTTCTCCGTGCGGGCGCCCGTCCGCTCGGTGGACGAGCTCGGCGCGCTCGGCCGCGCGCTCAACGTGATGGCCATCCGCCTGCGCGAGCAGATCGAGACGCTGCAGGCCGAGCGCGCGCGAGCCACCGCGATCCTGGACGGCATGGTCGAGGGCGTCATCGCGGTGGACGCCCACGAGTCCGTGCTGCTCATGAACGAGCGGGCGCGGGCGACGTTCGGGGTCGGGCCCGGCCGCGGCGAGGGCAAGCCGTTCCTCGAGGTCGTGCGCAACGCCGACCTGCACGACATCTTCCGCGAGACGCGCCGCGCCGGCGACCTCTCCCGCCGCGAGGTGCGGCTGACCTCGCCGGTGGAGCGCACGCTGCGGGTGACCGCGGTGCCGCTGCTGCTGGCCGGCGAGGCGCCCGGCCTCGTGATGGTGGTGGACGACGTCACCGAGCTGCGCCGGCTCGAGCACGTGCGCACGGAGTTCGTGGCCAACGTCTCCCACGAGCTCCGCACGCCGCTGACGGCGATCCAGGGCTACCTCGAGACGCTGCTGGGCGGCGCGCTGGAGGAGCCCGAGCACGCGCGGCGCTTCCTGGAGATCGCCTTCCGCCACACCGAGCGCCTGGGCCGGCTGCTGAACGACCTGACCGATCTGTCCAACATCGAGCTCGGCAAGGTCTCGCTGCGGCTGGCGCCGACGGCGCTGGCGCCGGTCGTGGACTCCGTGCTGGCGATCATCGCCGCCAAGGCGCGCGAGCGCGGCGTCGCGCTCGCCTCCGCGGTGCCCGCCGGGCTGGCCGTCAGCGCCGACCACGACCGGCTCGCCCAGATCCTCATCAATCTCGTGGACAACGCGGTGAAGTACACGCCGAGCGGTGGCGCGGTGACCGTGCGCGGCCGGCCGGTGGGCAACCGAGTGGAGGTCGCCGTCGCCGACACCGGCGCCGGCATCCCGCACGCGGACCTGCCGCGGATCACCGAGCGCTTCTACCGCGTGGACAAGGCGCGCTCCCGGGAGCTGGGCGGCACCGGGCTCGGACTCGCGATCACCCAGGCGCTCGCACGGCAGAACATGGGCGACCTCGCGATCGAGAGCGAGGAGGGCCGCGGCACCACCGTGCGCGTGCTGCTGCCCGCCGCCGGCGAGGGCGCCGCGCCCGGCGCCCGCTGACCGTCCGTCACGAGAATTTCACACGCCCGTCACGCCGCGGTTACCGCCCCTTGCCACACTGCCGGCAGGGAGGAACCGCATGCGATGAGCGGTGATGAGCGCATCGGCACCGGTGCCCGCCAGCAGCTCGCGGCCGACCTCGCCGTGCGTGGCGGCCGCGCCGCGCTCGAGTATTTCCACAACCAGCGCACGCCGACGCGGCCCGAGGACCTGCTGAGCGGGCCCGGCACGGAGATCCGCGAGCGGCTGGCGGCCGAGATCGCGGCGGCGTTTCCCGACGACGCGGTGCTCGGCGGGGGCGGCGCCAGCGGCCGCGACCCTGCCCGCCACGCCTGGATCGTGGCGCCCGGCCGCGAGATCGGCGCCTTCGGCGGCGGCCTGCCGGGCTTCGCGGTCTCCGTTGGCGTCCTCTACAAAGGCCTGCCGTTCGTGGGCGCCGTCTACGATCCGATCGGCCGCTGGCTGTTCACCGCCTGCGCGGGCCGCGGGGCCTGGCTGAACGAGCGGCCGCTGCACGCGCGGCCCTCGGCGCTCTCGCGGACCTCGCGCATCGCCGTCGGCAACCCGCACGAGCCCGGCGTGCCGCCATCCGTGGAGGACTGGCTGCGGCGCTACCGGCTCCGCGCCTTCGGGTCCACCGCGCTGCACCTCTGCTACGTCGCGATGGGCGCGCTCGACCTGGTGCACGATCACCGGGCGCTGCTGGTGGACATCGCCGGCGCCGCCGCGGTCGTGCTCGAGGCCGGCGGTGTGCTCACGCGCGCCGACGGCGCACCGGTGTTCCCCGCCACCGAACCCCAGCTGGCTGGCGCGCCGCTCGCCGTGGTGGCCGGCAATCGCACGAGCCACGGCGAGGCGCTCGGCGAGCTGCTCTGCGCCGCGCGCGCCTGACGCCGCTCAGTCCGGCCGCGCCTCGGCGTCGGCCAGCACGGTGCAGGCCGGGTGCCGGCGCAGCGCCGAGGCCGGCAGCTCCGGCGTGATCGGGCCGTCGAGCAGCCGGCCCAGCGCGTCGCGCTTGCCGCGGCCGCTCACGAGGACCACCACCTCGCGCGCCGCCAGGATCGTCGCCACGCCGAGGGTCACCGCGCGATCGCCCACCGCGCCCTGGATGACGTCGTCGGTGAGGATGTAGTCCACGGTCGAGGCGAGCAGCCGCACCGGGCGGGTGAGGGAATCGAACGCGGCCGGCGGCTCGTTGGACGCGACGTGGCCGTTCGGGCCCAGCCCGAGCATCACGAGGTCGAGACCGCCCTGGGTCGCGATGGCGCGCTCGTAGTCGGCGCACATCGATTCCAGGTTTCCGGCGTCCACCGCGAACGGCCGGCAGCGCTCGAGCGGCACGCCGGCCCAGCGCAGGAACTCGGCGCGCACCTGGCGCCAGAAGTAGCCGTCGGCCGGCGCCGGCGGGCACAGCTCGTCCACGGAGAACACGCGCATGCGCGAGTAGTTCACCGGCGCGGTCGCCTGCCGCGCCTCCATCAGCCGGTACATGCGCCGCGGCGTGCGCCCGGCCGGCACCGCCATCGCCAGCTCCGGCCGCGCGCGGACGCGCTCGCGGAAGAGCTCGGCCGCCATCTCGGCGAGCTGGTCGGCGTCGCGCGCGACCACGAGGCGCATCGGCCGCCAGTGTACGCGGCGCTTGACATATCAACCGAACTTGATATATCGTCGCCCATCGGATCACGGCGCGCCGGACGGGCGCGGGAGGGCAGGGCCATGGCGGAGCAGGACATCAAGGCGATCGTCAAGGACAAGTACGGCAAGGCCGCGCTGCGCGTGACCGGCGGACAGGGCTCGTCTTGCTGCGGCGGCGCTTCCTCGCGCGGCGAGGCCGATCCCATCACCTCCAAGCTCTACTGCGGCTCGGAGACTGCCCAGCTGCCGGCCGAGGCGGTGGCCGCCTCGCTGGGCTGCGGCAACCCGACCGCGCTGGCCGAGCTCAAGCCGGGTGAGATCGTGCTGGACCTCGGCTCGGGCGGCGGCATCGACGTGCTGCTCTCGGCCAGGCGCGTGGCGCCGACGGGCAAGGCCTACGGTCTCGACATGACCGACGAGATGCTGGCGCTGGCGCGCGAGAACCAGCGCAAGGCCGGTGTCAGCAACGTCGAGTTCCTCAAGGGCGAGATCGAGGACGTGCCCCTGCCGGACAACACGGTCGACGTCATCATCTCCAACTGCGTCATCAACCTCTCGGCCGACAAGGACCGCGTGCTGGCCGAGGCGTTCCGGGTGCTGAAGCCGGGCGGCCGGCTGGCCGTCTCCGACGTCGTCGTGCGCGGCGAGGTGCCCGCCGCCATCCGCCGCAGCGTCGAGCTGTGGATCGGCTGCGTGGCCGGCGCGCTGAGCGAGGACGACTACCGCGCCAAGCTGGCCAAGGCCGGCTTCGAGGACATCGACGTCGAGCCCACGCGGGTCTACCGCGCCGAGGACGCGCGCGAGTTCCTGGCCGGCGCCGGTCTGGACGCCGAGACGATCGCCCCGCAGGTGAACGGCAAGTTCATGAGCGCCTTCATCCGCGCCCGCAAGCGCTGAGCCGGACCGGCGCCACGTTCCGGTCCGCGTCGCGACGCCCGATCGCCCACAAATCTTGGGGATCGGGCGTCCTCGTCTTTACACTCGCGTCATGGCCACCATCGCTCGCGTGCGCGCAGCCGGCGGCGTGATCTGCAGGCCGACAGCGGACGGAGACATCGAGGTCGTCGTCATCCACCGGGCCGACCGCAACGACTGGACGTTCCCCAAGGGCAAGCTCGAGGACGGCGAGAGCGAGGAGGCGTGCGCCCTGCGCGAGGTCGAGGAAGAGACCGGGCTGCGCTGCGTCCTCGACGAGGAGCTGGCCAGCACCGCACATCTCGATCGCAAGGGCCGCCTCAAGCTGGTCCGCTACTGGCGCATGCGCGCGATCGGCGGCCGGATCCGGGCCGGCGGCGAGGTGGACGCCGTGCGCTGGCTGCCCCTCCCCGAGGCGGTCCGGATGCTCACCTACGAGCGCGATCGCGCCCTGCTGGACGCCTTCGTCCCCCTGTCCCGCTGACCGGAATCCCTCGCCCCGCCCCCGGCATCCCAACGCCACCTCTCGCAGCCGACCAAGGAGGGCGCCATGGGAGCGAAAGCTGAAGGTCTGGCCAAGCAGTTCGAGGCAAAGGCGAAGGAAGCCGGCGAGGTCATCGGCAAGATCGGCGACGCCGACTGGAAGAAGGTCACGGCAGCCGAGAAGTGGCCGGTCGGCGTCGTGGCCCATCACGTCGC
>DASSLH010000257.1:0-3468 GCA_035689625.1 Candidatus Methylomirabilota bacterium
TAATAGTGGATGCCGGGGTAGGGGTTGGCCCGGAACAGGTGCTGGGCCGCCTGCTCGATGCTCTGCCACGTCTCCGGCTCGGGCGGTCCCGCCGACGGCGCGCTGGCCTTGGCGCTGATCTCGGGGCCGATGTCCACGACCACGAGCTTGTGCACGGTCGCCGGCCGCTGGGCCGTGAAGTACATCGCGTTGCGGCCGCCCATCGAGAGCCCGACCAGGATCAACGAGCGAAGGTCGAGCTGCTCGAGCACGCCGGCCAGGTCGTCGAACGCCAGCACGGGATTGTAGGCGTCGGCCGGATCGCTGTCGCCGTGGCCGCGCTGGTCGAGGGCGAAGACGTGGAAGTGCGGCTGCAGCGCCAGGCTCAGCGTGTCCCAGGCGTGGGCGTGGCCGGTGAAGCCGTGCAGCAGCAGCAGCGGCGGGCGGCCGGCGCCGCCCCAGTCCAGGCAGTGCAGGCGCAGCCCGTTGACGACGAGGTCGCGGTCCAGCGGACGCAGGAGGTTCGTCATGGCGGTCAGGATACCAGCAGCCCGACGACGGCGGCGATGAGCGGCGAGCGCGCGCGGTCCTGGTGGTAGACGAGGTCGATCTGGTGCACGAAGCCGCGCTCGCGCAGCGGGATCGCGCGCAGCGTGCCGGCCCGCAGCTCGGTGCGCACGACCTGGCGGGAGACGATCCCGACGCCGGCGCCCAGCTCGACCGCGCGCTTGATGGCGTCGTTGGAGCCGAGCTCCATCGCCACCCGCAGCCGCCGCGTCGCCGCGCCCAGCCGCGCCTCGATGAAGCGCCGCGTGGTGGAGACCGTCTCCCGCACGATCAGCGGGACCTCGGCCAGCTCGCGCACCGACACCGTGCGCCGCCGGGCCCACGGGTGCGTGCGCGCCACGATCACCACCAGCGGATCGAGGCAGAAGGGGCGACGGGCCAGGGTGGGGTGCTTCTGCTCGGCGCCGACCAGGCCGATGTCGTCGGTGAGCGTGACCACGCGCTGCACGATGCGCTCGGAGGTGTCCAGGCTCAGCGCGACGTCGACACCGGGATGGCGGCGGTGGAAGCGCGTGAGGAGATCGGCGGCGTAGGCCGAGCCGGTGGGGCCGGTCACCACGCGCAGCCGGCCGCTCGTGAGCCCCCGGGCGCCCTCCAGCTGCCGGCCGGCCTCGTCCACCAGCGCGAAGATCCGGCGCGCGTACTCCTGCAGCCGCTGGCCGGCGTCGGTGAGCCGGGGCCGGCGGCGGATGCGCTCGAAGAGCTGCACGCCGCAGTCGCGCTCGAGCTGGCGGATCTGCAGCGTCACCGCCGGCTGGGTCACCGACAGCGTCTCGGCCGCCCGGCTGAAGCTGCCCGTGCGCGCCACCGCGTCGAACACCCGCAGCTGGTTGAGGTTCACCCCGGCAGCGTACCGCACGATAACTTATGAAATATGGAAGTTTTATTAGCTCGGCTTGTCGCCAGCGCCGGCGCATGCTGGCGCCATGGCTGAATTGATCGCACGGCTGTGGCAGCGGGCGAACCCGGCGCGGCGCCCCGAGGACGCGCCCCGGACCCTGGCGCGCTTCGAGTGGCTGCTGTACGGCGGCTTGCTGACCTAGGGCGTTAAGCCGGTCAGCGTGAAGGCCGCCCACTGGAAGGGGTGGGGGAAGGCCTTCAACGTGGCCAGCTGCGCCCGGCGCAGGGCCTCGGCGGCCGGCGCCGGGGCGGCCAGCTGCTCGTAGAACGCGCGCACCAGCTCGTAGCTGGCGCGGTCGTCCACCTTCCACAGCGTCGTCACCACCGCTGGCGTGCCGGCGTAGAGGAACGCGCGCTGCAGGCCCACCAGCTCGTCGCCCCGGGAGAGCGTGCCCAGCCCCGTCTCGCAGGCCGACAGCACGACCAGCCGCGCGTGCAGATCCAGCGCGAAGATGTCGCGCACCGCCAGGCGGCCGTCATTGCCGTCGGCGGGCGTGAGCAGCAGCGCCGAGGCGAGCGGGTTCTGCTCGTTGAGGTCGCCGTGGGTGGCGAAGTGCAGCACGCCGGCGGTGGCGCCGGCGGCGAGCGCGCGGTTCTTGGTGGCGTCGTCGCGCACGAGGACCGTGGCGGACGGGTAGCGGCCGCCGATGAAGCGCGCTTCTCGCTCCGCCCAGCCGAGCTGCAGGCCCGCTCCCAGATCCGGATTACCGACCGCGACCACGCCCTGGGCGGCGCTCTGCTCCTTGCTGCCCAGGTACTTCAGCACGCTGGCGCTCGGAAGCGTGGCGATCGCGAGATCTTCCACCAGCCAGCGGTCGGCCGGCGTGCGCAGCGCCGCGAACGGCAGGTAGTGCAGCACGTCGTGCGGCACCACGATGAGGCGCTCGGTGGTGATGCGCGCCCGCACCGGCGCCAGGAGCCGATCGTAGAGCGCGCGGGCCCGTGCCTGCACCTCGGCCAGCGGAAGCTGGTCGGTGATCGCCGAGCGCAGGCCGCGCACCTCGGCCACCAGTGCGGCGCGTCCGATGTCGAGGCGGTGCGCCCGGACCCTGGTCCGATCGACGGTCCAGATCAGCGTGTTGTCGGCCCCGACGAGATACTCGACCAGCGTCGTGCCCTCCGGCAGCAGCGCCTGCACCTCGGCGGCCGTCACCGGCTCCACCGCCATGAGCGAGGCCTGCTCGACGTTGTCCTTGCGCACCTGCTCGAGGAACGCGCGATACTCGCGCTCGGCCGCCTCGATGCGGGCATGGGCGGCGCCCGGCTCCTGCTCGGGATCGTCGGCGAGCGCCTTGGCCTCGGCCAGGTTGGCGCGTAGGCGCACCTCCTCGGCGACGAGCGTCCTGGTGGCGCCTTTGGAGAGCGTGGTCTGGTTGCCGAGCAGGTCCAGGAACGCGCGGGCGCGTCCCCGCTCGGCGAACTCGAACGCCTCGGCGGGCTTGTGTGCGCGCAAGGCCAGGTGGGCGCCGGTGGCGTAGAGGCCCTGCTTGTCCTCGACGTAGCCGCTGCGCAGGTCGGAGGCCTGCAGCTCGGCGCGCACGTCCTCCACCAGCGCCATCGCGCGCCGCGAGTGCTCGAGCGCCTCGTCCACGCGGCCGAGCTGGCCCAGACTGCGGGCGGCGCCCGCGTGCAGCGAGATGAGGTACGGCTGCCCGGCCTGCTTCTGCAGGCGGGCGATCGCCGCCTCGTAGGCCGCGGCGGCGGCGGCGTGATCGCCGCGCTCCTGGGCCAGCTGCGCCCGGGTGCCGGCGATCTCGGCCTCGAACGCGGCCAGACCCAGCAGGTGCGCGTAGCCCGCCGCCTTGGCCAGCGCCGCCTCGGCCTCGGCGGGGCGCTTCATCTCGCGCAGCGTGTGCGCCTCGTTGATGAAGCCGGCGGTGGCGTGGCGGCGCGCGTTGCCGCGGAAGCGCTCGCGCCCCTGCGGGAGGCTGGCCAGCGCGTTCTCGGCGATGCTCACGGCGTCCTGCGCGCGCTGCAGCGCCGCCGGCAGATCGTGCTGCTGGCGCAGGATCATCGAGAGCT
>DASSLH010000258.1:0-4271 GCA_035689625.1 Candidatus Methylomirabilota bacterium
TGCCGCCGGCCTGGCAGGACGGCGGCAGCCGCGCGCATCCGCTCGGCACCGACGCGCTGGGCCGCGACATGCTGAGCCGCCTGGTCTATGGCGCGCGCGTGAGCCTGACCGCGGCCGCCTGCGCGCTGCTGGCCGGCGGCGGCGTCGGCCTCGCCGTCGGCATCGTGGCCGGCTACGCCGGCGGCCGGGTGGACGCCGCGCTCATGCGCGTGGTGGACGCCACGCTGAGCTTTCCCACGATCCTCATCGCGCTGCTCCTGGCGGTCAGCCTCGGGCAGGGGCTGCGCACGATCGTGCTGGCGATCGCGCTGATCATCTGGGCCCGCTTCGCGCGCGTGGTGCGCGGCGAGGTGCTGGCGGTGAAGGCCCGCGACTTCGTCGCGCTCGCCCGGGTCCACGGCTGCTCGGGCGGGCGGATCATGGCCGTGCACATCCTGCCCAACGTGACCAACACGTTCATGGTGCTGCTCACGCTGCACATCGGCTTCGTCATCATCGTGGAGGCCTCGCTCAGCTTTCTCGGCGCCGGCATCCCGCCGCCGACGCCGTCCTGGGGCCAGATGGTCGCCGACGGGCGCAGCTACATCGCGAGCGCGTGGTGGATCTCGGTGGTGCCGGGCGCGGCCATCATGCTGGTCGTGCTGGCCTTCAACCTGTTCGGCGACTGGCTGCGCGACTGGCTCGACCCGCGGCTGCGGCAGATGTGAGCGCGATGCGACTTCCTGTCTCAACGTCGAGGCGCGCCACGGCTCAGCCGGGGCGCGTCCGAGCGTCGGGGGTCTGGGGGCCATGTCGGGGCCCCCAGCAAGACGAGTGAGCGACGCCGTCCTCGACGTCCGCGACCTCCAGGCGCACCTGCAGACGCGCTGGGGCCTCGTCCGCGCCGTGGACGGCGTGAGCTTCGCCGTGCGGGCCGGCGAGACGCTGGGCCTGGTCGGCGAGTCGGGCTCGGGCAAGACGATGACGGCGCTGTCGCTGCTGCGCCTGCTGCCGCGGCCGGCCGGGCGCATCGTCGGCGGCCAGGTCCTCCTCGACGGCGAGGATCTCCTGGCGAAGAGCGAGCGCGAGATGCGCCGCGTGCGCGGCCGGCGCATCTCCATGATCCTGCAGGACCCGCAGACGTCGCTGAACCCGGTGTTCACCGTGGGCGACCAGCTGGTCGAGGCGCTGCGCGCCACGCACCGGCCGGAGTCGCGCGACGGGCTCTGGCGCCGGGCGGCGGAGGCGCTGGCCCGCGTGCACGTGCCGGCGCCCGCCGAGCGGCTGCGCGCGTTCCCCCACCAGATGAGCGGCGGCATGAAGCAGCGCGTCGTGGGCGCCATCGCGCTCGCCTCCGAGCCGCGCGTGCTCGTCGCCGACGAGCCCACCACGGCGCTCGACGTGACGATCCAGCTGCAGTACCTGGCGCTGCTCAAGGAGCTGCAGGAGCGCCTGCGGCTGGCGATGCTGTTCATCACCCACGACTTCGGCATCGTGGCGCGCATCTGCGACCGGGTGGCGGTGATGTACGCGGGGCGGATCGTGGAGCAGGGGCCGGTGCGCACGCTGTTCCGCTCGCCGGCGCACCCCTACACGCGCGCGCTGATGGCCTCGGTGCCGCGCATGGAGGCGCGCGTCGAGCGGCTGCCGTCCATCGAGGGCCAGCCGCCGGCGCTGCATCGCCTGCCGGCCGGCTGCCGCTTCGCGCCGCGCTGCGGCCTTGCCGTCGAGCGCTGCCGGACCGAGTACCCGCCGATCGCGGTCGTCGGGCCCGCCCACGAGACGGCCTGCTGGAGGGCCGAGCCATCGCCGGCGCGCTGATCCGCGCGGAGGGGCTGACCAAGCACTTCCCCGTCATGCGGGGCCTGCTCGTCGCGCGCACGGCCGGGCACGTCAAGGCCGTGGACGGGGTGAGCTTCGCGCTCGGCCGCCGCGAGACGCTGGCGCTCGTCGGCGAGTCCGGCTGCGGCAAGACGACGACGGCGCGGCTGCTCCTGCGGCTGGAGCAGCCGAGCGCCGGCCACGTCTACCTCGAGGACCGCGACGTTCACGCGCTGGCCGGCGACGATCTGCGCGCCTACCGCGCCCGGGTGCAGGCGGTGTTCCAGGACCCGTGGTCCTCGCTGAACCCGCGGCTGCGCGTCGGCGACACGGTGGCCGAGGCGCTCGTGGTCAATCGCCGGGTGAACGCCGCCGACAAGCGCGCCCGCGTCGCCGAGGTCCTGCAGCAGGTCGGCCTGCCGGCCGACGCTGCCGGGCGCTACCCGCACGAGTTCTCGGGCGGCCAGCGCCAGCGCATCGCCCTGGCCGGCGCGCTGGCCTCCTCGCCGGACCTCATCGTGCTCGACGAGCCCGTCTCCGCGCTCGACGTCTCGATCCGGGCGCAGATCATGAACCTGCTCAAGGATCTCCAGGCGCGGCAGGACCTGGCCTACCTGCTCGTCGCCCACAACCTGGCGACCGTGCGCTACATCGCCCACCAGACGGCGGTGATGTACCTCGGGCGCATCGTGGAGCACGCCGAGACCGAGGCGCTCTACGCGCGGCCTCGCCATCCCTACACGCAGGCGCTGTTCTCGGCCGCGCTGCCCGCCGATCCCGATGCCCCGCGCGCCGAGATCGTGCTGGGCGGCGAGGTGCCCTCGCCGATCCATCCGCCGACGGGCTGCCACTTCCTCCCGCGCTGCCCCGTCGCCGTGGAGGATTGCGCGCGGGTGGCGCCCGCCGTGCGGGCGGTGGCGCCCGGCCATCAGGTCGCCTGTCACCGCGCCTGACGCCGCCGGCGGGAGGTTGACGGCCGTCGGCGCGTACCGCAAGATGTTGAGGCCATGAGCACACTGAACCCGGGCGAGCTGAAGATGGACGCCGCCTCGCTCTACCGCGAGGAGATCTACACCGACCGCAAGATCGGCACGATCCGCGTCATGACACCGGTCACCGCGGCGGGGCTGGCGGATCCCGGCCGGCCGGTCCTCTACATGGGCGAGACCCAGCTGCTGACGCCGGGCGGGCTGCTGCCGCTGGCCTTCGAGCTGCCGGTCAAGTCGCTGGCCGAGGCCATCGACAAGTTCGGCGAGGGCGCCAACGAGGCGCTGGAGCGCACGCGCCGCGAGCTCGAGCAGCTGCGCCGCGAGGCGGCCTCGTCCATCATCGTGCCCGACCGGATGCCCGGCGGCTTCAATCCGCAGGGCGGCGGGCCGGGCGGCCTGCCCGGCGGCGGCAACATCCGCCTGCGCTGACGCTCACTCCCCGCGCAGGTCCTTCAACCGCTTCTTGAGCGCGGTCATGCGGTCGTTCATCTTGTCGGCCATCGCCGCGCCCCGCGGGCGCCGCTTGGGCGCCGCCGGCGCGCGGCCGACCGGCGGGGTGGGGGAGGCGTGGCAATAGGCGCAGCCGTGACGCAGTCCGTGCTTGCACTCGCTCATGGGGCCTCCGGCTCTTCGTCTCCAGCATACCTCCTGTAGAATCGCCCCCATGCCCGCCGACCCGGACGCGTCCGCGCTGGAGCTGGTCACCGACGTTCCCGATCGCGCGATGGTCATCTTCGCCCACCCCGACGATGCCGAGATCGGCTCGGGCGGCGTCATCGCGACATGGGTCGACGCCGGCTGCGAGGTGACCTACGTGCTGTGCACCAACGGCGATGCCGGGACCGCCGAGCGCTCGCTGACGCCGGCCGAGCTGGCGCGCAAGCGGGCCGAGGAGCAGCGCGCCGCCGCCGACTTCATGGGCGTCAAGCACGTCGTGATGCTCGGCTACCCCGACGGCTTCCTCGAGGAGACGCGCCAGTTCCTCGGCGACGTCGTGCGCGCCATCCGCCAGTACCGGCCGCACACGGTCTTCGTCCACGACCCCTACCGCACGAACGGCTTCCAGCACCGCGATCACCGCAAGGCCGGCATCGTGGCCACCGACGCCGTCTACCCGTTCGCCCGCGACCACCTGCACTTTCCCGAGCACCTCGAGCAGCACGGGCTGGAGCCCCACAAGGTGCGCGAGCTCTGGTACTGGGGCATGGACACGCCCAACGTCATCGTGGACGTCAGCGGCGGCATCGACCGGCAGATCGCGGCGCTGATCCGCCACGAGAGCCAGATGCCCGGCTTCAACGTGCCGGCGGGCCAGACGATCGGCGAGCGCGTGAAGCGCAACGCCGCCGAGCACGCCGCCGGCCGCGGCTTCGGCTACGGCGCGGTCTTCCGCCGCCTCGTCGCGCGGCGCTGAGGGAGCCGCCATGACCATCCAGTTCGGCGTCCTCGTCCCGACCCGGGAGGCGATCATGTCCGGCCGGC
>DASSLH010000259.1:0-3474 GCA_035689625.1 Candidatus Methylomirabilota bacterium
ACAGGTCCATGGCGCCGTTGAACTCGCCGTTCATGACCACGTACTCGGGCGCGTCCGTCTTGTTGTCGTCCTGGATGACGACCGCGAACGTGCCGTTGACGCCGCCCAGGCCGGTCGCCAGGCTGATGTTGTCGAGACCGTCCGCGGTGACGCTGCAGGCGCCGAGCTGCGGCAGCGTCTCGAGCACCGCCAGCGGGCAGAGCGGGTTGCCGACCCGGGACCAGCCGAACAGCGAGGCGTCGGCCTTGCGGATGACGGCGCTGTTGGGGCCAACGACGTTGCCGTTGGCGTCGAGCAGGTACATCTTCTCGGTGACTTCGTAGAGCACGGCGTCCGCGCCCGGCACGTCGACGACGACACCGCGATTGAGATTGCGCCGCGGTTCCGCGGCCGCGGGCGTGGCGCCGGCGATCCAGCCCACGCAGAGGGCGACGAGCGCCCATCCGACGATCCGATTGCCCCTTGCCATGATGGCCTCTCCTCTCTCTGGTCTCTCTCCGGAGGAGGGCCTCGGCCCGCCTCTTTCTTCGGTAGCCCGGCCGTCAGGCATCGCTGCCTGACCCTCGGCTTTGCGTCCCAGCCTCACGGCTGGTTTGCCTTTCTCGGAAAGAGCCGCTGCTGCGCGCCAAGAGAGCAAAGGCGATACCAAGCAGGCCGGCCGCCTCGTAGATATGCGACTTTTGACGCTTTTCTTCGTGCTGGACGGAGGGCTCCCGAGCGCGCTTGCGGATGATCGCTGAGCAGCCGCCTACGGCAACCTGACATGACCAGGTAAGGCGCTGATCGGCTCAGCGGAGTACGGGGCCGTGCAGATGCGCGGCCAGGTCGCCCGCCGGCGCACGGCGCACTTCGGCTGGGTGTACGGCTACGAGTCGTGGCGCATCGAGCCCGGACCGCCGCTGCGCGAGCGGCGTCGCCGCGACGGCTAGGCCAGCGTCTCGAGCAGGCCGACGGTGAGCGCGACCGTCAGATCGGTCATCGCGTCGGGACGGATCCACGAGTCCCAGCGGCGGCTGACGAGCGAGAGCGTGTCGCTGACGTGGCCGACCCAGACGCTGCGCACGTGGCAGGCGGCGGCGGCCGCGTAGAGCGGCGCGGTCTCCATGTTGATGGCCTGGGCACCGACGTCGAGCCAGCGGCGGACGTCGTCCGGGGTCGCCACGGTCCGTCCGTTCTAGCCAACGCCGGCGCCGGCGGACGATCAGGCGCGGCCGGGCGCCCCGCGCAGGAGATCACCGAACAGCCGCCGGCCGAGCAGGAAGGCGTCGGCCAGCCGCAGCGCCGCTCCCGGCTCGTCGGGGTGATCGGCTTTCCAGCGCCGCGCGTGGTCTTCCGACCGGAAGAAGTTGAGGAGCGTTCAGAGCGCGGTGCAGATCCGCCCGCCCTCGCCGCGCTGGCCGAGCCAGACCATCGCCTCCTCGCCGCCGCGCGGACCGTCGGGCGCGACGTCCAGCGTCAGCGGCTCGCCGCAATCGTGGCAGCGCGAGTGCACGGTGACGCGACGATCGAGCATCGGCGCCATCCCGAGCGCGTCGATCGCGCAGCAGGCGTAGCGCGCGCGGCCGTCGCCGACGTCCACCGCGAAGGCGTTCGGCATGGCGGCGAACGGATAGGCGACGCTGACGACGTCGCCGTCGCTGACGATGAGGTCGGCGACGTCGAGCCGGGCCAGCGCCGCCCGGACGTCGGTCGGCGAGCGCCCGGGCAGCCGGCGCGCGACGTCGGCCGCGGTCACGGGCGCCCCCTGCTCGACGAAGACGCGCAGGACGGCGCCGAACACTGGATCCTCGCGCGCCGCCCGCCGCGTCGCCCAGCGTGCCTGCAGCTCGACGCTCGCGACATCGTCCGCGGTCTTGATCTCGAAGGTCATGCGGCCTACACGCGGCCGATGAGCCGCGCGCCGATGTCCTCGACGTAGCGCACCACGCCGTCGCCGTCGAGCGCCGCCGGCGGCATCAGGATCAGGCGGTGGACGCCGAGCGCCGCGTACTTCTCCGCCATCCCGAGATCCACGGCACTCCCCCGCCCGGGCGTGACGCTGATCTCGAGCGGTCCCAGCTCACCCGGCCGGCGCACCACGCCCGCCGCCTCGCGCAGTCCGGCCAGCGCGATGGCCGCGCCGTCGGGCTCGAGCGCGAAGCCGTACCAGCCGTCGCCGCGCTGGACGGCACGGCGGAACGCCGGCGCGGTGCGCCCGCCGATCACGATGGGTGGTCGCTTCGCCGGCTGCGGATGCGCTTGCACGCCCGAGAACGACACGAAGCGTCCCCGGTAGGCCGGCCGCGCCTGCGTCCAGATCGCCAGCATCGCCTCCAGGTACTCGTCGGCGACCGCGCCCCGCTGCTCCCAGGGCGCGCCGAGCGCGCGGAACTCCGCCTCCAGGTAGCCGACACCGAGGCCGACGATCGCGCGCCCGCTCGAGAGCGCGTCGAGGCTCGCCAGCGCCTTGGCCAGCACCAGCGGATTGCGCTGCGGCAGGATGATGATGCCGGTGCCGAGCCGCACGCGCGTCGTGACCGCCGCGCAGAACGTCAGCGCCACGATCGGATCGAGGATCGGCTCGTGCGGCGCCATCGGGGACGGTGGAGCCTGCGGATCCGGCAGGACGACGTGCTCGCCCGCCCACAGCGAGTCGAACCCCGCCGCCTCCGGCCGGGTGCACGCGTATGCGTTGATGGAGAACAGCCCGAACCGCAGCGCCATCACGATCCTTTCGGCAGCGGCGTCACTTCGTCTTCATCGTGCTTACGAGGAAGTGGATGGCGGAGGGCGAGGGATTCGAACCCCCAAGGGCCTCGCGGCCCGGTGGATTTCAAGTCCACTGCCTTGCCAGTTGAGGCTAGCCCTCCGTGCGGCTAGTTTCGCACGGTCCCGGCCGTGGGCGCCGCAACCTCGGGGCTGGCCGGCTTCTTCTCGAAGAACTCGACGATCGTGTTGCCGGTGAACTTCGCGCCCTCGACGATCGTGCCGCCGAGGCCGGTGAACAGCGTCTTGAAGCCCAGCCCCAGATCGCCCTCGCCGATCTGCTTGGCGCCGTGCTCGACGCGCCGGGTCGCCTCGTCGACTCTCGTCGTGTCGGCGCCGGTAGAAACGCCGCGGGTGAGCGAGACGAGCGCGACGACGCTCAGGATCAGGAACGGCCAGCGCAGGGCTCGTGTCATGAGGCACCTCCTCTCAGATGAGGCTACCGGCTCGCCGCGATACGAACGAACTTAAAATGCGCGTCCCGTCTGTCCGCAGGCGCGCGCGGTCAGGCGGTCGAGGCCCGGCAGGTAGGGACGCAGCGCGGCCGGGATGGTGACGGTGCCGTCGGCGTTCTGGTAGTTCTCCAGCACGGCGACGACGGTGCGGCCCACGGCCAGGCCCGAGCCGTTGAGCGTGTGCACGAAGTCCGGCTTGCCTCCCGCGCTGGGCTTGTAGCGGATGTCCAGGCGCCGGCCGCCGAAGTCGGCGTAGCTGGAGCACGACGAGATC
>DASSLH010000260.1:0-5702 GCA_035689625.1 Candidatus Methylomirabilota bacterium
CCGGCGAAGCCCGCCTGCGCGATCTCCTCGCCGGCGACGGAGATCGCCAGCGCGATCGCCACGACCGTGACCGCCGCCCAGCGGCCCTCCAGCAGCCGCGCCGACGGGACGAGCGCCAGCGGCAGCAGCAGCGCGCCGAGCAGCGCGAAGGCGTGGAAGAGCACGCCGCCGTGGTTCCAGGCCACCAGCCAGGCCGGCTCGAGCACGACCCGCACGCCGCCGTACAGCAGCGCGCCGCCCAGCGCCAGCGCGATCCACCACGCGGGCCGATACCGCTCGTAGACCTCGGTGACGGCCAGCAGCGTGCCGAGCGTGTTGATCGCCGCGCCGAGCAGGCCGAGCAGGTGCGGCGGGCTCCACAGCGTGACGTCCAGACCGAAGAGCCGATGCCAGGCGTCGTCGATCGGCGCGGCGAGGATGACGAGGGCGACGCCCCAGGCGGCCAGCTGGAAGCCGCGCGTGCCGACGAGGCCCAGCACGCGCACCGTGCCCGGGCGCGGCGTCGCCCGCCACGTCTCCAGCGCGAGCACGGCGAAGGCGACGAGCAGCCCCGCGGTGACGCCGGAGTACATCATCAGGTGCGGCGGGATCCAGAACGAGTCGCGGCCGATGCGCAGGTGCCACTGGATGTCCCAGGTCAGGCCCCAGGCGCCGAGCAGCTTGCCGGCCAGCAGAGTCCACACGGCGGCGCGCGCGAGGGCGAGCGTGCGGTCAGTGCTCACGCGGCGCCCTAGGACTGCACGACGGTGACGACCAGGCCGATCGAGGCCAGGATGTTGCCGACGCGCACGCACACCGGCTCGGGGCCGATCTTCACGACGGCCTTGCCGGTGTTGTGGACCTGCCAGGCGATCTCCCAGCCCTCCGCCTCGCTGCAGGCGATCGCCTTCTGCAGTTGCTTCACGACCTGCTCGAAGGTGTGACAGTCGCAGTTGTGCAGGATGGTCATCCAGGGCGGGGCGACCGCCGTCCCCGTCCCGGTGATCTCTTCGACGTCGGGCGCTGGCAGGGTTCGCTCTGCCATGCCCTGGATTCTACCGCCGCCCCCCGACCTCTTTCAGCAACTCGCGGGCGATGAGGAACTTCATGATCTCGTCCGAGCCTGCGCCGATCCGCATCAGCCGCGCGTTCCGGAAGATCTGCTCCACGGGGAAGTCGCTCGTGTAGCCGATCCCGCCCAGCACCTGCATGGCGTGGTCCACGATCTTCCACACGCTCTCGGCCACGAAGAGCTTGGTGACCGCCGACTCGCGCTGGGCCGGGACGCCGGCCTCGATCATCTTGGCGGTGCGGTAGGTCACCTGGCGGGCGGCGTCGAGCGCCGCGTACATCTCGGCGAGCTTGAACGACACGCCCTCGAACATGGCGATCGGCTGCTTGAACTGCACGCGCTTCGTCGCGTACTCGGCCGCGATCTCCAGGCAGCGCCGCGCCGAGCCGAGCGCGGCCATGCAGTAGGTGACGCGCTCGGTGTCGAGCTCGTCCATCAGCACGTGGTAGCCGCCGTTGAGCGGCCCCAGCAGGCTGTCGCGCGGCACGTCCACGTCGTGGAACTCGAGCCAGGCGTTGTCGATGAGGTCGCCCATGAGCGCCTCGTCGATCTGCCGCCGGATGCGCACGCCCGGGTGGTCCATCGGCACGATGAACGTGGACATGCCCTTGTGCGGGTGGGCGGACGTGTCGGTGATGGCGAACAGCGTGAGGTAGTCGGCCAGCCCGCCGCCGGTGATGAAGCGCTTCTGGCCGTTGATGACCCAGCGGTCGCCGTGAAGCCGGGCCCGCGTCTCCATGCGCGAGGTGTCGCTGCCGATCTGCGGCTCGGTGATGCCGAGCGCGGCCAGCTCGTCGCCGCGCAGCCGCGGCGGGATGTGCCGCCGCTTCTGCGCGTCGGTTCCGTAGCGCAGGATCGACACGGTGCCGAGCGTGAGCGACACGGAGCGGATGGTGTCGGCGGGATGGCCGGCGGCGGCGAGCTCCTCGTCCACCAGGCACTCGGCCACGACGCCGCGGCCGTTGCCGCCGTAGGTTTCGGGGAACAGCGCGCCGGTCAGGCCGGCCTCGCCCAGCGTCTTCAGATAGGCGCGGGCCAGCGCGCGCAGCCGCTCGCGCCGCTCGCGGCCCTCGTAGCGCGCCTTGACGTCCTTCACCTCGCGGTGGGCGGCGGCCGCCGTCGGCGCGATCGTGCCCTGCGCGAACGCGCGCGCCTGCTGCACGAGCGCCTGCTCCTCCTTCGTGTAGAGGAAGGTCTGGCCCGCCGAGACCGACCAGCCGGGCGGCATGGTCAGGTCGTCGGCGGTGATGGCCCGGAAGGGCTCGTCGGTCACGGCAGCCCCGACACGCGCGGGATGCGGGCGCGCAGCCGCGAGATCGTGTGGCGCGTGACCTGGGCGGCCCACGGCGCGTCCACGGCCGGCTGGCGGATGGCGGCGCGCAGGTCGAGCGACAGGTTCGTCACGTAGAGGAAGTTGCCGTGCAGCACCGGGCTGGCCGGGAACAGCAGCCCCCGCGGCGAGCCGTGAGGATCGATACCGTCGAAGTCCCCGAGCTTGGCGATCACGCGGCCGGCCGGGTTCACGACGACGATCTCGTCGGCCTGGTTGGCCGCCACCCAGAGGTTGTCGGCGTCGTCGATGATGAGGCCGTCGGCGCCGTTGATGCTGTTCGTGAACACGCTCACGTTGCTCGAATTGGCGGCGTCGATCTGCACGATCGTGTCGTTGCCGGTGTTGGCCACGAACAGCGTGGCGCCGCCGCGGCTGAAGGCCAGCCCGTTGGCGCCGAAGGGCGGCACGCCGGTGGTGGCGAGCAGGGGGCTGCTGGCCCACGCGGTCATCACCCCGCCGCCCGGCCCGGTCCGCCAGATCCTGCCCTGGAAGGAGTCGGAGACGTACATGTTGCCGGCGGCGTCGAACGTCAGCGCGTTGAGGCCAGCGTTCACGGCGTCGGCGGGGTCGAGCGTGGCGAAGTCGGTCGCGTTGCCGTTGAGCGGATCGACCTGGATGACCTTCTTGTTGCCGAAGTCGATGACGAGCAGCGCGCCGGTCGTCGGATGGAAGTCCAGGCCGAGCAGCAGGTTGCTGGAGCCGGTCGGCTTGAGATGGCGGAGCAGCTTGCCGCTGGGCGCGAACGCGAGCACGTCGCCGGGCCCCGAGCTCTTGGTGACGTCGAAGTCGGCCACCCAGATGTTGCCGGCGTGGTCGGCGGTGATGCCCTCCGGATGCGCGGTGCCGGCCGGCAGCACGGCGAACGTCTCGACATCGCCGCGCTGCCAGGCGACGGCGGTCAGCGGCCAGGCCAGGGCAAGCAGGAGAACGAGCGCGAGCAGTCTGACACGGATCATGATCCGGCCTCCCGGGGTCGAGTCATCGAGGCACTTCCCAGCGCGCCCGAGGCGCGCACCGCGGCGATGCGAGCAGCATCGTACCCCAGCAGCTCGCGCAGGATCGCGTCGTTGTGCTCGCCGAGCGCCGGCGCCGGCCGCAGCGGCCGGCCCGCGCCGCCGGTCTTCACCGGCGAGGCCACCTCGCGCAGCGCGCCGAAGCGCGGGTGCTTGACCTCCACGATCATGTCGCGCGCGCGCACCTGCGGGTCGTCCAGCGCCTGGGCGATCGTGTTGACGGGCGCGCAGGGCACGCGGCCGCGCAGGCGCGCCAGCCACTCCGCGGTGGTCCGCTCGGCGAAGCGCGCGGCCAGGATGGACAGCAGCGCGTCCTTGTGGGCGAGGCGGTCGGCGAAGGTCGCGAAGCGCGGGTCGTCGGCGAGCGCCGGGCGCTCCAGCGCCTCCAGCAGCGCGCGCCAGAACTTGTCCTTGTTGCAGAACACGACGAGCCAGCCGTCGCGCGTGCGGAAGTTCTGTGCGGGCACCAGCGACTGGTGGCCGGAGTCGGCCACGCGCGTGGGCTGCCAGTCGCGGTTCAGCGCCCAGATCGCAAAGTAGGACAGCATGCTCACGGCGGTGTCGAGCAGCGAGATGTCGATGTCGCGGCCCACGCCGCTGCGCTGGGCGTCCCACAGCCCGGCCATCAGCGCGGCGATCGAGGCGTAGCCGCCGGCGAAGTCCACGACCGACACGCCGCACTTGCCGGGCGGCCCGTCGGGCTCGCCGGTGACCGACATCCAGCCCGCGTAGCCCTGGATCAGGTAGTCGAAGGCCGGCTCGGCGGCGCGGGGCCCGGTGGCGCCGAAGCCCGACAGCGAGCAGCACACGATCGCCGGATTGGCGTCCCTGAGCGTGGCGTAGGTGAGGCCCAGGCGCGCCGGCAGGTCGCCGCGCAGGTTGTTGTAGACGGCGTGGCAGACGCGCGCGAGGTCTCGCAGCACGGCCTGGCCCTCGGGATGCGTGAGGTCGAGTGTCAGCGACTTCTTGCCGCGATTGAACGACTGGAAGTAGAGCGAGTCGTCCTCGCCGGCGTAGGGCCCCACGTGGCGGGAGACGTCGCCGCCGACGGCCGGGTCCTCGATCTTGATCACCTCGGCGCCGAGGTCGGCCAGCTGCTGGGTGCCGAACGGGCCGGCGCCGAACTGGGAGACGGTGACGATGCGCAGCCCCTCCAGCATCGCGCGGGTCACGCCGGGTACTTCCCTTCGCCGAGCGTCGCGTGGTTCTTCTTGGGGACGAGCGCGGTGCGGCGGAAGGTCATCACGCGCTCGCCGCGCTGGTTCAGCACGCGCGTCTCCACGCCGACGGTGCCGCGATCGCCCTGCCTGGACTCCCGCTTGGCCAGCACGGTGGACTCGGCGTAGAGCGTGTCGCCGATGAACGTCGGCGCCTCGTGGGTGATCTTCTCGATCTCGAGGTTGGCGATCGCCTTGCCGGAGACGTCGGCGACGGTCATGCCGATGCCCACCGAGAAGACCAGCGGTCCCAGGACCAGCCGCTTGCCGTGCTGGGTGAAGCGCTCGGCGTAGTGCGCGTCGCTGTGCACGGGATGCTGGTTCATCGTCAGCAGCGCGAACCAGGTGCAGTCGGCCTCGCTGATCGTGCGCCCCGGCCAGTGCTTCATGACCTCGCCCACCGTGAACTCCTCGAACCAGCGCCCGTAGGCCATGTCAGTCGCCCCCGGCGGCCACCAGGCGGGCGGCCAGGTCGCGGCGCAGCGTGTCGTCGTCGAACGGCACGAACGCCAGGCGGGCGGCGTCGCGGTAGTAGCGCTCGACCGGGAACTCGCTCACGTAGCCGTAGCCGCCGTGGATGCGCATCGTCTCCAGGGTCGTCTGCAGCGCGACCTGGGCCGCGTGCAGCCGCGCCATCGTCGCCCGCGCGGGATCCGGCTCGTCGCCCTCGGCGGCGCGGTAGGTCAGCAGGCGGGCGGCGGTGATGCCGGTCGCCATGTCGGCGAGCTTGAGCTGCACGGCCTGGTGCTGGCAGAGCGGCTTGCCGAACGTCGTGCGCTGCTGCGAGTAGCGCAGCGCCGCCTCGAAGGCCGCCTGGGCCAGGCCGACGGCGATGGCGGCCGCCGCGACGGAGGCGAACGCGGCGGCCGGCTCCGCATCGGCGAGCGCGAGCGCGGGGCGGACGCCGTCGAGCGTCAGCGTCCGCGGCTCGAGGCCGCGATTGCCGAGCGTCGCCTCCGGCTCGCCCAGGCCCAGCCCCGCCGCGCCGCGCTCGACCACGACGCCGAGGGCGCGCCCGTCCTCGCCCGTCGCCCGCAGCAGGAGCAGCGCGGCGCGTCCGGCGTTGCCGGCGAGCGCGGTGGCGCCCT
>DASSLH010000261.1:0-6463 GCA_035689625.1 Candidatus Methylomirabilota bacterium
GTTCAGCAGGTACTCGCTGCGCACGACCAGCGGGACGGCGGCCGCCGCCACCAGCACCGGCAGCCAGACACGCGCGTTGCGCGCGGTCGGGACGAAGGCGTGCAGCGGTGTCATCTCAGATCGAGCGCAGCCTCTTCCCCAGGAGCCCCTGGGGCCGGACGATCAGCACGGCGACCATCACCACGAACGCCACGACATCGCGGTAGCCCGAGGCCATGAACTGCACGGTGAGGTTTTCGACGACGCCGATGATGAGGCCACCCAGGATGGCGCCGGGGATGGAGGTGAGCCCGCCGAAGATGCACGCGGCGAAGCCCTTGAGCCCGGCCGTGCTTCCCATCGTGGCGTACACGGTGTTGTAGTAGATGCCGACCAGCACGCCGGCGGCGCCGCCGAGGGCGGAGGCGAGCCCGAACGCGACGCTGAAGACGCGGTTGATGTTGACGCCCATCGCGTAGGCCGCCTCGTGGTCCTGGGCGGTCGCCCGCATCGCACGCCCGATACGGGTGCCGTGCAGCAGCAGGCGGAGAGCGCCGACGAGCGCGCCGGCCAGCGCCAGGATCACCACCTGCAGCGCCGAGACCTGGACGCCGGCGATCTCGATCGTCTGCTGGTAGATCGACGGCACCGCGCGGTTCTCGGCGCCCCAGACGATGACGGCGAGATCCTTCAGGATGATGCTGAGTCCGATCGTGATGAGCAGCGGCGGCATGTGGCCGGCGTCGCGCATCGGCCGGAACGCCAGCTTCTCGGTCGCCATGCCGAGCACGGCGCCGGCCAGCATGCCGGCCAGCAGCGCCACCGGCCACGGCAGGTGATACACGCCCAGGGCGAAGTAGCCGACGAACGCCGCGACCATGTACACCTCGCCGTGGGCGAAGGTCACGAGGTTCAGCGTCCCGAAGATGATCACGAATCCGATGCCGACGAGGGCGTAGAGGCTGCCCTGCGTCAGGCCGTTGATCACCTGCGGGAGGAGCATGCCGGCCGCCGCCTACGGCGTGTAGAGGGTGAACTGCCCGTCGCGGATCACCAGGTAGCGGTAATCCTTCACGACGTCACGCTGGGTCGTGAAGGCGATGCGGCCCGTCACGCCCACGAAGTCCTTCGTCTTGGCCAGCTCCTCGCGGATGGCCTGGCGATCGGTGCCCGCCTTGCGGATGGTCTCGATCATGAGGTTGGCCGCGTCGTAGGCGATCGCGGCGAACATGTTCGGCGTGGCCTTGTACTTGGCCTCGAAGCCCTTGACGAACTTCTGCACGTCGGGCCGAGGATCGTTGGGGAAGAACACCGCGCTCGTGTGCAGGCCGTTGACGGCGCCGCCGCCGATCTCGAGCAGCTTGGGCGAGTACAGCGAGCCGGGGCCGAGCACCACCACGTCGCCCCAGCCGAGCTTCTCGCGCTGCTTCTCGATGAGGGCGCCCTCGTTGTACATCGCCGGGATGTAGAGCGCGTCGGGCTTCACGCCGCGCAGCTTGGTGAGCACGCCGGTGAAGTCCTTGTCCGCCTCGAAGAACGACTCGACGGCGACGACCTGGGCGCCCATGCCCTGGGCGGCCTTCACGAAGTAGTCCTTGGTCGCGATGCCCCAGTCGTTGTTGATGTAGAGCACCGCGATCTTCTTCTTGCCGAGCTTCTCCACGGCGTACTTCGCCATGAACGGGCCCTCGCCGGCCTGGGTGCCGATGATGCCGAACGACCACGGGCTGCCCGGCGCGAACTCGGGGTGCGAGGCGGTCGGCGACAGCTGCACCATCCCGGCCTGATCGTAGATCGGCTGGGCGGCCATGCACGCGCTGGAGGTGAAGTCGCCGATCTCGGCGACGATGCGCTTGTCCGAGGTGAACTTCTGGGCGAGCGCGGCCGCCTCCTTGGGATCGCCCTTGCTGTCACCGCTCACGACGGCGATCGGCCGGCCCTTGATGCCGCCGCCGGCATTGGCCCACTCGACGGCCAGGTCGATCGAGCGCTGGAACTGCTGGCCGTACTCGGCGTAGTTGCCCGTCATGGGGGCGCTGAGGGCGATGTGGACCGGGTCGGCCGCGCCCACCGGCAGGGCGCTCAGCAGCACGAGGGCGGCGAGCCCGAGGCGAAGGAAGCCCATCGTCATACGCATCTCCTTTTTACCTTCCGTAGAGATCGGTCGACAGGTAGCGAAGCCCGTGGTCGGGGATCAGCGTGACGACGGCGCGCTCGGGGCCGAAGTCACGGGCGACGCGCAGCGCGGCGGCCACGTTGGTGCCCGACGAATAGCCGCCGAGGACGGCCTCCTCGCGCGCGAGGCGTCGCGCCATGGCGATGGCCTCGTCGTCGTGGACCGTCACGACGTCGTCCACGACCTCGCGCCGGAAGACCTTCGGCACGAAGCCCTCGCCGATGCCCTGCTGCCGGTGGAAGCCGGGCGCGTTGCCCGAGATCACCGCCGAGGACGCCGGCTCCACCGCCACGATCCGGACGCCGGGCGCCTCGCGACGCAGGACGTCGGCGGCGCCCACCAGCGTGCCGCCGGTGCCCACGGCGGCGACGAAGGCCGCCAGGGCGGGGCCGGCCTGCTCCAGCACCTCGCGGGCCGTCGTCACGCCGTGCGCGGCGGGGTTGGCGTCGTTCTCGAACTGATTGGGCATGAACGCGCCGGGGATGCTGGCGGCGAGCTCGCGCGCGCGGGCCAGCGTGTCCTCGAGATCCTCGCAGGTGAACTCGCCGGTGCCCGGGCGACGCGACGGCACGACGTCCACGCGCGCACCGAGCGCTTCCATCATGCGCACGCGCTCCCGGCTCATCGCCGCCGGGATGACCGCGACCATCGTGTAGCCCTTGAGCACGCAGGCCGTCGCCAGCGCGATGCCGGTGTTGCCGGACGTCGGCTCGACGACCGTGCCGCCGGGTCTCAGCAGTCCGGCCGCCGCCGCCGCGTCGAGCATGGCGGCGGCGATGCGGTCCTTCACCGAGCCGGAGGGATTGAGATATTCGAGCTTCACCCAGATCCGCGCGGCGCCCGGCTCGCTGATCCGCGCGAGCTCGAGCAGGGGCGTGTGGCCGACCAGGTCGAGCAGGCTGCGCGTCACACCGGGTCCGTACGCCATGGGCCTCCTGTGGCCTCAGCGAGCAGGCTGCGCCGCGGGTCGCAAGAGGCGTGCCGCGCGGGGGGCGGCGAGGAGGGACGGCGAGAGGCTCATCAATCCATCGGGTTAGGTCGGGTGCCTTACCGCGTGATCGACCGGTCACGCCGCGCGCGAGAGAGGCACGGACACCGCAGTGCGGCGGGGAAGTCCCAGTGACGCGCCGGCGGCGATGTCGAGTATGGTGAGCGGCATGAACCGGCTCGAGCGCGTCCGCGCGGCGATCACCGGCGCGCCCGTGGACCGGCCTCCGTTCACGGTCTGGTATCACTTCGGCCTGCAGCACGCGCCGGCCGAGGTCACCGCGCGCACGCACCTGGCGTTCCTGGACGCCTACGACCTCGACTGGCTCAAGGTCATGAACGATTACTCGTACCCGATGCCCGAGGGCGTCGAGACGCTGGACGATCCGCGCGACCTCGCCCGCGTCACCCCGCTCGATCCGCTGCGCACGCCGCTGGCCGAGCAGCTGCGGGTCATCGAGATCCTGGCCCGCGAGCTGCGCGGGCGCGCCCTGTTCGTCGACACGCTGTTCGACGCCTGGAACACGCTGCGGCGCAACGTGGTCAAGGGGGCCATCGCGCGCTTCATGCGGGAGGCGCCCGCCGAGCTGGACGCAGCGCTCGCTGCCGTCAACGAGACGCTGATCCGCTACGCGCGGGCCAGCCTGGAGCGCGGGGCGGCCGGCATCTTCCTGTCGGTCACTCCGTCGGAGGAGTACGTCAGCCGCGAGCAGTACGAGCGGTTCGTGCGCCCCTACGACCTCGCGCTGCTCGAGGCCGTTCGCGGCCGCGGCGAGTGCCACATCCTGCACGCCCACGGCAACCGTGTCTACTTCGAGCGCGTGCTGGACTATCCGGTGCAGGCGATCTCGTGGGCCGACCGCGTCGGCGGCCCGGCGCTGCCCGCCGCCCGCGCCACGACGGCGCTGGCGCTGATGGGCGGCATCACCCACGCGAACTTCCAGTACACGTCGGCGGCGGCGATCCGCGCCCAGGTGCGCGACGCCATCGAGAGCGCCGGGCGCGAGCGCCTGCTGCTGGCGCCCGGCTGCTCGCTGGCGACCTACACGTTTCCGGAGCTGATCCGCGCCGCGCGCGACGAGGCGCGCCGGTGAATGTCTACCTGTCGGGCATGATCGGCTCCGGCAAGTCCACGCTCGGCGCCCGGCTGGCGGCGCGGCTGGGGCGGCCGTTCCACGACCTCGATCGCGAGCTGGAGCGCATCATCGGGCGCAGCTTCCACGATCTCGTGCGCGACGAGGGCTGGCTGGCCTTCCGCGAGGTGGAGTATCGCGTGTGCAAGGAATTCGCGGCGCTGCGGGAGGCGGTGTGTGCGCTGGGCGGCGGCACGGTGCGCTACCAGTGGAATCTGGATGCGCTGCGCGAGACGGGCGTGCTCGTGTTTCTCGACGCCGATCTCGCCACGCTGGCCGCCCGCGTGCGCGCGGCCGATCGCCCCCGCGTGAACCCGGGCGCCTCGCTCGAGGAGGACCTCGAGCGCATCTGGCGCGTGTCGGCCGACTGCTATCGCACGACGGCGGACCTCGTCTACCGCACGGACACCGGCCGCAGCGTCGAGCAGGAGGTCGAGGACCTGGCCGCGCTCTTGCGCGTGCGCGGCGTGCCGCCGGGCGAGAGCCGGCGAGGCTGACCTCCTGGGCCGAACGCACCAGCTCGCGGGCCGAGCATGGGGTCGTCCCCGACGTCGCGCGTGAGCCTTGGCGCTCATTCCTCTGGGGCGCGCGCATCCCGGACTGTCCCATCCGCGCCACGCCCGCGCGCCCGGCCGCGTGGCCATGAGCCGCAAGACCCCGATTTCTGATGCCTGGGGCGTGAGGGTTTTCGGCACTGTCGTTGCAGCCGTCGCGGGCGCCGATGGACCGCGCGATCGTGCTGGTGCCGTACGAGGGGACCTGGCCTCCGGATGATCCGGACGCCGCGTTCCGCCGGATGGTCGCCGACTACTCCCGCATCGATCCGCTCCCCACCCTCGAGATCCTCGGACGTCACAAGCAGATCGCCGTCGGCGCGCTGGCGCGCTTCATCCTCGCGCGCTACTGCACGTCGGGCAGCGACGCGCTGCTGGAGATCGGGCCGCGCGTGGTGCGGCAGATGGGCGACATCGTCAGGCGGGCCCGGGCCGTCGGCTCGGACCAGGCGCGCCTGGATGCATACCGGGCGCTGGAGGGCATCGTCGAGTGGCTGCAGGTGCCGCTCGAGGACCCGCGCTGGCGTCCGGGGGAGGCCGGCTGATGCTCGTCGTCGGGGAGCGGCTCAACAGCACGCGCAAGCCCGTCCTCGAGGCGCTGACGGCGCGCGACGAGGCGGCCCTGCTCGCCGAGGCGCAGGCGCAGTGGGCGGCCGGCAGCCATTACCTCGACGTGAACACCGCGGCGGTCCTCGACGACGAGGCCAGGTGCATGGCCTGGCTCGTCGAGAGCATCCAGGCCGCCATTCCCGACGCGCTGGTCGCGGTCGACAGCCCCAACCCCGAGGCGCTGGAGGCCGGACTGCGCGCGCATCGCGGCCGCGCGCTGCTGAACTCGATCACGGCCGAGCGCGAGCGGCTGGACAACGGGCTGCCGCTGGTCCGCGAGTTCGGTCCGCGCGTGATCGCGCTGACGATGGACGACGAGGGGCTGCAGCGCGATCCCGAGCGGCGCTTCGCGATCGGCGCCCGGCTGATCGAGACGCTCGCGCGCGAGGGCGTGGCGCTCGACGACATCTTCGTGGACCCGCTCGTCTTCCCGGTCAGCGCCGAGACCGACGCCGCCCTCGTCGCGCTCGACATCATGGACCGGCTCAAGAGCGCCTACCCGGGCGTGCACGTCGTCTGCGGCGTCAGCAACGTCTCGCACGGCCTGCCGGTGCGCAAGCAGGTGAACCAGGTGTTCCTCCTGATGGCGATGGCCCGCGGGCTCGACGCGGTCATCGTGGATCCGCTCGATGCGCGGATGGCGGCCAACATCCTGACGGCCCGCATGCTGCTCGGCCGCGATGCCGGCTGCAAGGCGTACCTCACGGCCTATCGGCAGGGCCGGTTGCCCGCGTGATCCCGACGGCGCCGGCGTCGCCGTCGCCGTCCGCCACGGTGTGGCGCTGGACGCTGGAGTCGCCGCCCATCCCGGCCGACCTCGTCCTGCGCCTGCAGAAGTACCGCGATCCCGCCGCCGCGCCGCGGCTCATCCGCGCGGCGGCCCTCGCCGCGGCCGCCGAGGCGCGGGGGCTCACGTCGCCGTGCGCGGTCGTGTGGCGCGGGCCGGTGGCCCTCGGCCGCGATCACGCGGTGACGCTGGGCGAGCGGCACACGTTCCACACGCGGCTGCTGAGCCGCCTGCTCGC
>DASSLH010000262.1:0-4625 GCA_035689625.1 Candidatus Methylomirabilota bacterium
AGCATCGCGGACTCGCCGCGGATGTGCGAGAAGTAGTAGCCGCCGCGGGGGGCCATCGCCCGGGCCAGCGCGATCAGCTCGGCGGTGTTCGAATACGCGCTGGGCGCGTAGACGAGCCCGGTGGAGAAGCCGAAGGCGCCGGCGTCCAGCGCCTCCCCGAGCAGCCGCTGCATGGCCTTGACCTCGTCCGGGTTGGCTGGCCGGCCGTCCCCAGCCGTCGCGGCGATCCGCAGCGCGCCGTGGCCGACGAAGTGCGCAACATTCACCGTCGGTTTCAGCGCGCGCAGGGCGTCGAGGTACTCGGCGAACGTCTGCCAACGCAGATCGAGGTAGATATCGCTGCCGACGATGCCGCCGGCCCAGCCACGCACAGCCTGTTCCTGCCCGGCGCGCACCGGCGCCTGCGAGAACGAGCACATCCCCACGACCTCGGTCGTCACGCCCTGCCGGACCTTGGACTCGGCCGACGGACACGCGAAGTAGAAGAGGTCGGAGTGCGAGTGCATGTCGATGAAGCCGGGCGCCACCACCTGGCCGGTGGCGTCGATGACGCGTCCAGCCTCGCCGGCGAGGGCCGGCGCCACCGCGGCGATGCGATCGCCCTCGACGGCGACGTCGGCGCGCCGCGGCGGCGCGCCGCTGCCGTCCACCACCGAGCCGCCGCGGATGAGGACGGACCAGGCCACGCTCAGCGCTCCACGATCGCCACGGAGGTCATGCGGTCCCCCTGCTTGATACGGTCCACGTGCTCCATGCCCTCGACCACCTTGCCGAACACCGTGTAGTTCCCGTCGAGGTGCGGTGTGGGGCCGTAGGTGATGTAGAACTGGCTGCCGGCCGAGTCGGGGTGCTGGCTGCGCGCCATCGCCACCGAGCCGCGGACGTGCTTCTGCGTGTTGAACTCGGCCTTGATCTGGTAGCCGGGGCCGCCGGTGCCGTTGCCCTTGGGGCAGCCACCCTGCACCACGAAGTCGGGCACGACGCGGTGGAACGTGAGGCCGTCGTAGAAGCCCTTCTTGGCGAGCGTGACGAAGTTCTCGACGGTATTCGGCGCGTCGGCAGGGAAGAACTCGAGGGTGATCTTCTGACCGTTCTCCAGCGTGATGACCGCGGACTGTGCCACGAGATGACTCCTCAGTTGACGATCTTGATGGACGTGATGCGGTCGCCGACCCGGATCTGGTCGACGACACCCATGCCGCTGACCACGCGGCCGAACGCCGTGTACTTGCCGTTCAGGAAGTGCGCCGGGCCCAGCATGATGTAGACCTGGCTGCCGGCCGAGTCGGGATCGTTCGTGCGCGCCATGCCGAGCACGCCGCGCTCGAACGAGCGCTTGTTGAACTCGCCCTTGATCGTGTAGCCGGGGCCGCCGGTACCCATCTTGGGATCGTCGAGCGGCAGCG
This sequence comes from Candidatus Methylomirabilota bacterium, assembly GCA_035689625.1. Taxonomy (GTDB): domain Bacteria; phylum Methylomirabilota; class Methylomirabilia; order Rokubacteriales; family CSP1-6; genus AR5. The sequence goes on from DASSLH010000262.1 coordinate 1,407, forward strand.
TCCTGGACTGCGGGTCGCCGAACTGGACGACGAAGTTGGGCTCCACGCGGTGCACGCGCTGGCCGTCGTAGAAGTGCTGGCGGGCCAGCGTGACGAAGTTCTCGACGTGGCGGGGCGCGTCCTGCGGCCAGAACTCCAGCACGATCTCGCCGCCCTTCTCCATGGTGACGATCGCGGTCGGCGTCCTGGCCGCGGGCTTCTTGTCGGCCCCGGTCTTGTCCTGGGCGCGCGCGGAGCCGCCCACGAGCAGGAGAGCGCCGAGGAACACGACGAGGAAACGGATCATGCGCGAAAGGCCTCCCGGCGAGAAGTGGCGACCATTATACATAGCGGGCCCGGCGGTCGGCGGGCCGTCAGCGCAGCAGCGGCGCGCCGACCCGGCTCAGCAGCATGAAGACCATGATGATGACCAGCGCGCCGACCGCCGCCGCCAGCAGGACCTCGGGCCGCGGCAGCCCGGGGCGCCGCCGCGCGGTGCCGCTGGGCCGCAGGAAGCGGTCCAGGTAGCGGCTGAGCCGCGCGCGGTCGCCGGCGGCCATCCGCGCGAACTGCAGGCCGACGCCGCCCTCGCGCTGCGTGCGGACGACCGCCGACTCCACGGTGACGTCGCCGGCCTGGCCCAGCCGCAGCCGCATCTGCACGCTGCTGCCGGGTGGGAAGGCGCCATCGGTGCGCACGGAGCAGCCGGTGAGCGAGAGGTGCACCGTCTCGCCGTCGGCGTGACCGGCGCCGCTGGTCAGGGTCACCGGCACTCGCGCCAGCAGCCGGTCGTACTCGCGCCGGTCGCCGCGGTGGCTGTAGTGCCGGGCCTGGAACGCGCGAAAGCGGGCCGCGCAGAGCTGGCAGCGGAAGGGGTAGAGGTGCAGGACGCTGAGCAGGTGATCCCACGCGCCCACGCGATGGGTGCGGCGGGCAGCCTGCTGGCGGCACCGGGGGCACCGGAGCATCCTGACCCCCATGGTAGGATGGAGTGATGCAGTCACGCGAAACAATACGTAACATCGCGATCATCGCCCACGTCGACCACGGCAAGACCACCCTGGTCGACGCCATGCTCTGGCAGTCGGGGCTCTTCCGCGAGAACCAGGCCGTCGCCGAGCGGATCATGGACTCGATGGACCTGGAGCGCGAGAAGGGCATCACGATCATGGCCAAGAACACGGCCATCAACTACAAGGGCGTGCACATCAACATCGTGGACACGCCCGGCCACGCCGATTTCGGCTCCGAGGTCGAGCGCACCCTGACGCTGGTGGACGGGGTGCTGCTGCTGGTGGACGCCGCCGAGGGCCCCCTGCCCCAGACGCGCTTCGTCCTCAAGAAGGCGCTGGAGGCCGGGCTGCCGCCGATCGTGGTGATCAACAAGATCGACCGCTCGGACGCGCGGCCGGCCGAGGTCCTCGACGAGGTCTACGACCTCTTCATCGACCTCGACGCCACCGAGGACCAGCTCGAGTTCCCCGTCCTCTACACGAACGCGCGCACCGGCACCGCCACCCCCGACGTGAAGGTGGACGGCACCACGCTGGAGCCGCTGTTCGAGACGATCTTGAAGACCGTCCCTCCACCGGCCTTCGATCCGGCGGTTGGACTGCAGTTCCGGGTGACCATGCTCGACTGGGACGATTACGTCGGCCGCCTCGTCATCGGCCGCATCGTCAACGGCCGCGTCAAGCAGGCCGACCGCGTCTCGGTCGTGCACCGCGACGGCGGGGTCGAGCAGGCCAAGGTCACCGTGCTGTACGGCTACGAGGGCCTCAAGCGCATCGAGATCGCCGAGGCCCAGGCCGGGGAGATCGTGGCCATCGCCGGCATCGAGACGATCGACATCGGCGAGACGGTCGGCGACCTCGAGAATCCGGTGGCGCTGCCCCTGATCCGCATCGACGAGCCGACGGTGTCGATGCTGTTCTCGGCCAACGTCTCGCCGTTCGCCGGCAGGGAGGGCCGCTTCGTCACCTCGCCGCAGCTGCGCGAGCGGCTCATGAAGGAGCGCAAGCTCAATCCCGGCATCCGCGTCGAGGAGACGGACTCGCCCGACACGTTCCGCGTGTCCGGGCGCGGCGAGCTGCAGCTGGCGATCCTCATCGAGATCATGCGACGCGAGGGCTTCGAGGTCGAGGTCGGCAAGCCGGAGATCATCACCCACAAGGGCGAGGACGGCCGCACGCTGGAGCCGATGGAGCACCTGGTCATCGACGTGCCGGAGGAGTTCATCGGCGCCGTCACCCAGAAGATCGGGCCGCGCAAGGGCCAGATGACCAAGATGGTCAACCACGGCACCGGGAGAGTTCGGCTCGAGTACCGGATACCTTCACGCGGCTTGATTGGATACCGAACCGAATTCTTGACGGATACGAGGGGCACGGGCCTGCTGAACCATCTGTTCGACGGCTGGGACGGCTGGCAGGGCGATATTGCCCACCGCCAGAACGGCGCGCTGGTGGCCGACCGGCCCGGCCGGACGACCGGCTACGCGATCGACAACCTCCAGGCGCGCGGCACGATGTTCATCAACCCTGGCGAGGCCGTCTACGAGGGCCAGATCGTCGGCGAGAACTCGCGCGACAACGACCTCGACGTCAACATCACCAAGGAGAAGAAGCTCACCAACATGCGCGCGTCCACCGCCGACGAGAGCATCAAGCTCACGCCGCCGCGGATCATGAACCTCGAGCAGTGCCTGGAGTGGATCCGCGAGGACGAGCTGCTCGAGGTCACCCCCAAGTCGCTGCGCCTGCGCAAGCGCGCGATGAGCGGCCGTCGGCGGTTCTAGCCGGCCGCCGAGGCCAGGGCGAGGGCGCCGAGGACGCCGGCGCGATCGCCGAGGGCGGGCGGCACGATCGCGGGCGCGCGCACGTAGCCGGCCAGCAGGCGAGCGACCTCCTCACGAGCCATCTCCCGCAATCCCGCGCGCGCCATCACGCCGCCGCCGAGGACGACGACGTGCGGCGACACGGCCAGGATCACGTTGACGAGGCCGAGCGCCAGGTAGCGCGCCTGCAGCGTCCACGCCGGGTGGGCGGCGGGCAAGCGCTCGGGCGGCTGGCCCCAGCGCGCGGCCAGCGCCGGCGCCGCCGCCAGACCTTCCCAGCAGTCACCGTGGTGCGGACAGGCGCCGGCGAACGGATCGGCGGCCCGATCGTGCGGGATCCGCAGGTGACCGAGCTCGGGATGCACGAGGCCGTGCACCGGGCGGCCGTCGACGACGATCCCCCC
>DASSLH010000263.1:0-2998 GCA_035689625.1 Candidatus Methylomirabilota bacterium
GGCGGTGTGACAGTCGGCGCTGATGCGCCATTACGAGGTCGCGTTCAAGCGCCACGGCGTCGCGGTGGGCCAGGTGCTGCTCACCGCGCAGGACATCGCCGACCGCGCGCGCTACCTGAACGCGCGCAACACGCTGCTGGCGCTGCTGCGCTTCGGCGTGCTGCCGATCGTCAACGAGAACGACACGGTCGCCGTCGAGGAGATCAAGGTCGGCGACAACGACAACCTGAGCGCGCTGGTCGCCTCGCTCATCGAGGCCGACCTGCTCGTGCTGCTCACCGACGTGGACGGCCTCTACACCGCCAACCCCGCCACCAGCGCCGACGCCCGCAAGCTCGACACGGTGGAGGTGGTCACCGAGGAGATCACGCGCCTGGTGTGGTCGGGCACGGGCACCGGCGCCGTCGGCGGCATGGCGACCAAGCTGCAGGCCGCCCAGAAGGCGGCGGCGGCCGGCGTGCCGATGATCATCGCCAACGGCCGCACCGAGCACGTGCTGGCGCGGCTGCTGCGCGGCGAGCCGCTCGGCACGTACTTCGCGCCCAGGGCCGACCGGCTGGGCGCTCGCAAGCGCTGGATCGCGTTCGCGGTCGCGCCCCAGGGCCGGCTCACGGTTGACGCCGGCGCGGTCAAGGCTTTAACTCTGGGAGGCAAGAGCCTGCTGCCCTCGGGCGTCGTGAAGGTCGAGGGCGACTTCGCGGCGGGCGAGGTGGTGGCGGTGTGTGACGAGACGAACGGCCGGGAGTTCGCGCGGGGGCTGGTCAACTTCGACGCGCCGGAGCTGGCGCGCATCCGCGGGGCCAAGACGCGGGAGATCGAGCCGCGCCTGGGCTACAAGAGCTTCGACGAAGTGATCCACCGCGACAACCTTGTCCTGGTGTAGAGCGACGGACAGGCGACGCCGCAGAGCGATCGACAGGTGACGCTGTAGGGCGCTTCAGAGGTCACGCGGGTCCCCGTTGGGGGGGTGTCGGGGAGGCGGCGGTCGCTCCTCCCCCTGATACAAACAGGGAGGCGGCAGGATGGTGACCGACATCCGGACGCTGGTGGAGACGAAGGCGCGGGCGGCGCGCGAGGCGGCCCGCACGCTGGCGCTGTGCGGCACCCGCACCAAGAACGAGGCGCTGCTGCTCATGGCCCGTGGCCTCGAGGAGAAGACCGCGGCGATCCTCGACGCCAACCGCGCCGACCTCGAGCGGGCGCGGGCCGCCGGCCATCCGCGGGCGTTCCTCGACCGCCTGACGCTGACGGACGCGCGGATCGAGGCGATGGCGGCCGGGCTGCGCGAGATCGCCGCGCTGCCCGATCCGGTCGGCGAGACGGTCGAGGCCTGGCGACGGCCGAGCGGGCTCGAGATCGCGCGCGTGCGGGTGCCGCTCGGCGTGATCGGCTTCATCTACGAGTCGCGCCCCAACGTCACCGTGGACGCCGCCGGCCTCTGCGTGAAGTCCGGCAACGCCGTGCTGCTGCGCGGCGGCAGCGAGGCCATCGAGTCCAACGCGCTGATCGCCGCCGTGCTGGCCAAGGCGATGGAGAAGACCGGGGCGCCGTCGGAGGCGATCCAGTTCGTCGAGGTGACCGACCGCGAGGCGGTCGGGGTCATGCTCGAGCAGGACGCGCTGCTCGACCTGATCATCCCGCGCGGCGGCGAGGCCTTCGTGCGCTGGGTGGCCGAGCGCTCCCGGGTGCCGGTGCTCAAGCACGACAAGGGTCTCGTGCACGTCTTCGTGGACGCCGCCGCCGACCTCGACATGGCCACCGCCATCGTCGTCAACGCCAAGGCGCAGCGGCCGAGCGTGTGCAACGCGCTGGAGACGCTGCTGGTGGACCGTGCGGTCGCCGACCGGTTCCTGCCGCGGGTGGCCGGGCGCCTGGCCGAGGCCGGCGTCGAGCTGCGCGGCTGCCCCGAGACGGTGGCGCGCGTGCCGGCCGCGCGGCCGGCGACCGAGGCCGACTGGGACGAGGAGTACCTGGATCTCGTGCTGGCCATCCGTGTCGTGGCCGGCCTGGACGAGGCGCTCGCGCACATCCGCCGGCACAGCACCGGGCTGGCCGAGGCGATCGTGACCAACGACCTCGGGCACGCGCGCCGCTTCACGCGCGAGGTGGACGCCGCCGCCGTACTGGTCAACGCCTCCACGCGCCTGGTCGACGGCAACCAGTTCGGCCTCGGCGCCGAGATGGGCATCTCCACGTCGCGCGTGCACGCCCGCGGGCCCGTCGGCGTGCGCGAGCTGACCACGACGAAGTTCATCGTGCAGGGCGACGGACAGGTGCGGGACTAGCGCGTTGGCGCGGGTGGCGGTCCTCGGCGGGTCCTTCAACCCGATCCACTACGGGCACCTGCTGCTGGCCGACGAGGTCCTCGAGCAGCTGGCCCTCGACCGGGTCCTGTTCGTGCCGGCGGCGTCGCCGCCGCACAAGCCGGTCGCGCTGCTGGCGCCGGCCGCCGACCGCTTCGAGATGGTCCGACTGGCCGTCGCCGAGCACCCGCGCTTCGCCGTCTCCGACCTCGAGCTGCGCCGCAACGGGCCCTCCTACACGGTGGACACGCTGCGCACGCTGGCCGCGGCCGGCGACGAGCTGTTCTACATCGTCGGCTCGGAGACCTTCCTCGACCTGCTCACCTGGCGGGAGCCGCAGCGGGTGGCCGCGCTGGCCCGGCTGGTCGTCATCCCGCGCGCGGGCAGCCCGTTCGACACCGAGGGTGCCGCCGCCCAGAAGGTCCTGCTCGAGCTCGGCGTGCAGGGCGGCTTCGTGCACGCCGGCGGTGGCTCGCCGCCGGCCCGCGGCGTGCTGGTCGTGCACGCCACCTCGCTGCCGCTGTCGTCGTCGGACCTGCGCCGCCGCGTTCGCGAGGGGCGCTCGCTTGCCTACCGCATGCCGCCGGCCGTCGTGGACTACCTGCGCGCCCACGGCCTCTACCGCGCGGAGCACGCGTGACGGCCCGCGTGTCGGCGGCCGACAAGGCCCGCCGGGCGGCCCGGGCCGCCCTCGA
>DASSLH010000264.1:0-2789 GCA_035689625.1 Candidatus Methylomirabilota bacterium
CTGCGCACGCCGCTGGCCACGATCACCGGTGCCGTCAGCACGATCCTCGACGCCGGCGGCGGCCTCGACGAGCGCACGCGCCGCGAGCTGCTGGAGTCGGTGCGCGAGGAAGGCGATCGCCTCAACCGTCTCGTGCAGAACCTGCTGGAGATGACGCGCCTGGAGTCGGGCGCGCTGCAGCTGCGGCGCGAGCCGCATCCCATGGAGGAGGTCATCGGCGCCGCGCTCGGCCGCTTCGGCAAGCGCCTCTCCGACCGCCGGCTGACGACCCGCGTGCCCGCCGACCTGCCGATGGTGCCCATGGACGACGTGCTGATCGAGCAGGTGCTCTTCAACCTGCTCGACAACGCGCTCAAGTACACACCGGCCGGCAGCCCGATCGAGATCATCGCGACGGCGACCGACCAGAACGTGACGGTGGAGATCGCCGATCACGGCCCGGGGCTGCCGCCCGGCGAGCAGGACCGGATCTTCGAGAAGTTCTATCGCGCCCAGCCGACGGCGGGACGCGGCGCCGGGCTCGGCCTGGCGATCTGCCGCGGGATCGTGCGCGCGCACGGGGGCCGCATCTGGGCGCAGAACCTGCCGGGCGGCGGCGTCGCGTTCCTGTTCACGTTGCCGCTGGGCGAGACGCCGGCGGCGGTGCCGGCCGATGCCTGAGCCCAGCGTCGTCCTCATCGAGGACGAGCCGCAGATCCGCCGGTTCCTGCGCGCCACGCTCACCGGCCAGGGCTATCGCCTGTTCGAGACGGGCACCGGCGCCGACGGCCTCGTCGAGGTCGCCTCGCGCCAGCCCGACGTGGTCATCGTCGACCTCGGCCTGCCGGACATGGACGGCCTCGACGTGATCCGCCGGCTGCGCGAGTGGACGGCGGTGCCGATCATCGTGCTGTCCGCGCGCGGGCAGGAGCGCGACAAGGTCACCGCGCTCGACGCCGGCGCCGACGACTACGTCAGCAAGCCGTTCGCGGCCGGCGAGCTGCTGGCCCGCGTGCGGGTGGCGCTGCGGCACTCCGCCGGCGCCACCCACGAGGGCGACGAGGCCGCGTTCAAGGTCGGCGAGCTGCAGGTGGACCAGCTGCGCCGGCACGTGACGGTGGGCGACGCCGAGATCAAGCTCACGCCGATCGAGTACAAGCTGCTCACCACGCTGGTGCGCCACGCCGGCAAGGTGGTCACGCACCAGCAGCTGCTGCGCGAGGTGTGGGGGCCCTCGCACGACGACCAGTCGCACTACGTGCGCGTCTACATGGCCCACCTGCGCCACAAGCTCGAGGCCGAGCCGGCCCGCCCGCGCTACCTGCTGACCGAGCCCGGCGTCGGCTACCGCCTGGCCGCCGAATAGATGCGGCCCTCTCGGGCCGTGCCCGAGCAAGCGCGACGCCGGCGACTCGCGGCTCGCGCGCTCCAACACGCGCCGGCCCGCGCGTTGACGGCGCGGCGCGGCCCGGCTAGTCTGGCGTCCGTTCCGCGACCGACCCACGACGGGCGCTTGCCAAGGAGAGCGGCATGAAAGCCATTCGCGTGCACAAGTTCGGCGGTCCCGAGGTGCTGCAGCTCGACGAGGTCGCCGACCCCAAGGCCGGGCCCGGCCAGGTGCTGGTCGAGGTCAAGGCCGCCGGCGTCAACCCCGTGGACACCTACATCCGCTCCGGCAACTACGCCATGCTGCCGCCGCTGCCCTACGTCCCCGGCGGCGACGCGGCCGGCGTCGTGAAGGCCGTCGGCGACGGGGTCAAGCGCCTCAAGCCGGGCGATCGTGTCTGGATCGCGCGCGGCGCCGGCTACGCCTCGCTGGCCGCCTGCGACGCGGCGCTCGTGCACGCGCTGCCGGCGAGTCTGTCGTTCGGCCAGGGCGCCGCCGTCGGCGTCCCCTACGGCACGGCGTACCGCGGCCTGCACCACAAGGGCCAGGGCAAGCCGGGCGAGACGCTGCTCGTGCACGGCGCCTCCGGCGGCGTCGGCATCGCGGCGGTACAGATGGGCGTGGCCCACGGCATGACGGTCATCGGCACCGGCGGGACGGATCGCGGCCGCACGCTGGTCGCCGAGCAGGGCGCGCACCACGTGCTCGATCACACGTCGGCCGACTACCCCAAGCGGCTGCTGGACCTCACGGAGGGGCGCGGCGCCGACGTGATCCTCGAGATGCTGGCCAACGTCAACCTCCAGAAGGACCTCGACGTCGTCGCCCGCTTCGGCCGCATCGTCGTCATCGGCAACCGCGGCACGATCGAGATCAACCCGCGCGGCGCGATGGGCAAGGACGCCACGATCGCCGGGCTGTCGCTCTGGAACGCCTCGCCGGCCGAGCTGGCGTCCATCATGGCAGCGCTCACGGCCGGCCTGGCCAGCGGCACGCTGCGGCCGGTTGTCGGCAAGGAGTTCTCGCTGGCGCAAGCCGCCGACGCTCAGAAGGCCGTGATGGAGCCCGGCGCCTACGGCAAGATCGTGCTCGTTCCCTGATGGGCCAGTTCGGCATCGGGCAGGGCATCAAGCGGTTCGAGGACGTGCGGCTCGTGCGGGGCGCCGGCCGCTTCCACGACGACGTCAACCTGCCCGGCCAGGCCCACGCCGTGATCGTGCGCTCCGTCCACGCCCACGCCCGGCTGGTGAAGATCGACGCGGGGGCCGCCCGCAAGCTGGCGGGCGTGGTGGCGGTCTTCACCGGAGGCGACGTCGCCGCCGACGGCCTCGGCACGATGAAGATGACGCTCAAGCGCAAGCGGCCCGACGGCTCGCCGATGTTCGCGCCGCCACACCAGGGCCTGGCGCGCGAGCGCGCGCGC
>DASSLH010000265.1:0-3188 GCA_035689625.1 Candidatus Methylomirabilota bacterium
CTCGCCCACCGCGCGGCGCAGCGCGCGGACGAGCTCGGTGGCGGGGACGCCGGCCACCGCGGCGGCCTGGGCGATCGTCACCCGCGGCGCCATGACCCGGCGCAGCAGGCGGTTGCGCAGCCGCCCGAAGTGGTCGTGATACGAGGCGAGGAAGTCGACGAGCTCGGGATGCTCGTCGAGCAGCCGCCCCAGGTTGGTGTCGGCGACGATCACGCCGGCGGCCCCGCCGCCGCGGCCAGCTCGCGCAGCACGTGCTCGAGCGGCACACCGGCCGCCGCCGCGCCCTCGCGCAGCGACAGTCCGCCGCCGCAGCAGTGATTGAGCCCCAGGCGCGCCAGCACCGCCAGCGCCGTCGGATCGCGCGCGATGTCGCCGACGCGATCGTCGGCGGTGTACCGGCGTGCGGGCGGGGCGAGCGTGAGGGTCTTGCCGTGTCCGCAGCCGCAGCTGCACGAGTCCGCCATGGAACGCATCCTCCTGGAATCGGAGGGTACGGCGGGCGGCGACGCCCCCGGTATGACGCCCGTCATAGGGTCAGCGGGCGGGCGGGGCGACCACCGGCATCCGCACGCGCCGCCACATGTTCAGCACGAACAGCCCGGCGCCGGCCAGCTGCCCCAGCCCGCCGGCGGCCACGAGCACGCGCAGCGTGGCGGAGGGAACGTACGACGCGCCCAGCTCGGCGGCCGCCCGCGTCACCGTGGCCAGCGTCATCGTCCAGTACACGGCCTCGGCCAGCCCGGGCCGGTAGCGCGCGTCGTCGCGGGCGGGGCGCGGGAACATCCACGTCGCCACGCCCATGACGATCATCAGCATGAAGCCGACCAGCAGCACGTGGACGTGAGCGGTGATGACCAGCCGCGGCGGGTAGGAGCCGGCCACGAACTCGGCGACGACGAGCCAGGCACCGATCACCAGGCCGGCCACCAGGAAGAGGAAGGCCGTCTTGATGTAGCGCCGCACCAGCGGCGGCATCGCGCTAGCCGCGCAGCGCCAGGCCGAGCCCGACGATCACCAGCACGAGCAGCACCTCGAGCCGGGCCAGCCACGAGGCCTGCGTGCGGGTGGCCGGGTAGAGATCGGGGCGGCCGGCGCGCGGCCCCAGGACGAAGTCGTGCACGGCGCTCATGACCAGCGCCACCACCACCAGCGCCGCCTTCACCAGGAAGCGCGGCGTGGACAGCAGCTCGGGCCGCAGCGTGAGGTTGGCGATCCCGGTCGCGACGAGCAGCGCCAGCGCGATCCAGCCGACGGTGCGGAAGCGGCGGCCGGTGGCCTGCACCAGGCGGCGGCGGAGGGCGACGTCCTCGACGCCGCGCGTGACCGGCACCAGCACCAGCGCGATGAACAGCATCCCGCCGATCCACGTGATGGCGGCCAGCACGTGCAGGAACCGGACAGCCAGCGACACGGTCACGACGGCTCTCCGGCAGCCAGCTCGCGCAGCACGTCCAGGTCTTTCACCACCAGCCGATCGCCCTCCTCCACCAGCACGCGCGCCTTGAGCCAGCGGCTCACGATGCGGATCGTCGTCTCGACCGTGGTGCCGGTCATGTCGGCGAGGCTCTGCCGCGTGAGCCGCGGCAGCGCGACGCCGCGCGGCCCGCGCCCGCCCTCGCGCTCGGCCAGCCGCACGAGGGTCGCCGCCAGCCGCGTCTCCACCGGATCGACGGCCAGAGAGGTCACCGACTCGTGAGCGCCGCGCAGCCGGCGGCCGATCATCAGCGCCATCTCGCGGGTGATCGAGGGGTGACGCTGCGCCAGCGCCACCAGCGGCTCCTGGGGGATCTTGAGCACGGCGCTGGCCTCGGTGGCCTGGGCGGAGGCCGGATAGGGGCGGCGCTCGAAGACGGCGACGCCGCCGAACGGCTCGCCGGGGCCGAGCAGCTCCAGCACGACGTCGCGGCCGCCGCGCGTCTGCCGCACGATCTTCACGTGACCGGAGCGGAGCAGGCAGAACCACAGCGCCGGCTCGCCCTCGTTGAACACGAACTCGCGCGCCCGGTAGTGGTCCTCGCGCACGAGGGCGGCCAGGCTCGCCAGCTCGCGGGCGGGGACGTCGGCGAACACGGGGTTGGCGCGGAGCAGCCCGACGACCGGCGGCGCCATCGCGGCCGATGATAGCATCCGGCGCTCACCGCCGTGGTTCGCGCGGCGTCGAGAACACGCGATGGCTCAGCGCCAGGCCGAGCAGCGCGACGACGGCGCCGAGGGTCTCCAGCGTCAGCGTGCCGGCCAGGCCCGGCGCGCGGCTGACGGCCCACGGCGCCACGACGAGCGCGACGCCGGCCAGCACGGTGAGCAACCCGAGCAGCGTCTGCATCGCCGGGCGGTCAGCCTCGCGGCAGCCGCATGGTGAAGCGGGCGCCGCCGCCGGCCGCGCGCTCGACGCCCAGCGTGCCGCGGTGGGCGATCACGATCGAGCGCGCGATGGCCAGGCCCAGCCCGCTGCCGCCGGTCTCGCGGGCGCGGGCGGCGTCCAGGCGCACGAACGGCTCGAAGATCCGCTCGGCGTCGGCCTCGTCCACGCCGGGGCCGGTGTCCTCCACGGCGAGCACGGCCTCGGCGTCGGCCACCGCCACGGAGAGCTCGACGCGGCCGCCGGCCGGCGTGTACTTGATCCCGTTCTCGACGAGATTGAGCAGCGCGCGGCGCAGCGCGCCGGCGTCGCCCAGCACCGCCGCCGGCGCCATCGGCCCCACCCGCACGGTGACACCGTGGTCCTTGGCCAGGCGCGCGCCGACGTCGGCCACGTCGAGCACCAGCGGCTCGAGGTCCACCCGGGCGGGCGGCGACTCCGGCCCGGCGGTCGAGCGCGACAGCAGCAGCAGGTCCTCGGCCAGCCGCACGAGCCGGTCGACCTCCTCCAGCGCCGAGACCAGCGCCTCGCGGTACTCGGCCACGTTGCGGTCGGCGCGCAGCGCGACCTCCAGCGTGCCCTTGAGCGCCGTGAGCGGCGTGCGCAGCTCGTGGGCGGCGTCGGCCGAGAAGCGGCGCATCTCGCCGAAGGTGTTCTCCAGCCGGGCCAGCATGCCGTTGAGCGTCGCGGCCAGGCGATCGAGCTCGTCGCCGGTGCCCCGCACCGCGATCCGCCGCGTGAGCGCCTCGGCGTCGATGCGTCGCGCCGCCCGGGACATCTCGTCCACCGGCTTCAGCGCCGCCCGCGCCATCACGCGGCCGCCGGCGGC
>DASSLH010000266.1:0-7457 GCA_035689625.1 Candidatus Methylomirabilota bacterium
CGCGCCGCCCGCGCCACGCCGCGCCAGCTGGCGCTGGCGCTCGCCGCCGACCCGCCGCGCGCCTCCCGCACCGCGTGAGCCGCCTGCCGACGCGGGTGGCGCCGATGCTGGCGACGCTCGTGGACGCGCCCTTCCACCGGCCCGGCTGGGTCTGGGAGGAGAAGTACGACGGCATCCGCCTGATCGCGCTCAAGGACGGCCGGCACGTGCGGCTGCTCACGCGCAACGACAAGGATCGCACCGCCGACTTCCCTGAGGTCGTCGCCGCCGTCGCCGCGCTGCCGGCGCCCACGCTGGTCCTGGACGGCGAGGTCGTCGTGTTCGACGCCGGCGGCGTGTCGCGCTTTTCGCTCCTGCAGCGCCGCGCCGCCGGCGTCTCGCCGCCGATCTACGTCGTCTTCGACGTGCTCCACGCCAGCGGCCAGGATCTCGTGCGCGAGCCGCTCACCGCACGGCGCGCGCGGCTGGAGGCCGAGGTGCGCGAAGGGCCGCGGCTGCAGGTCGCGCGCCGCCTGGCCGCCGACGGCTTCGAGGCCTTCGCCCAGGCGCGCGGGCGGGGCCTGGAGGGCACGATCGGCAAGGACCCGGCCTCGCGCTACGAGCCGGGCGTGCGCTCGCCGGCCTGGTGCAAGGTGAAGGTGAGGGCCGAGGACGAGTTCGTCATCGGCGGCTTCACCGCGCCGCGCGGCGGCCGCCGGCACCTGGGCGCGCTCCTCGTCGGCGCCTGGGACGGCGACGCGCTTCGCTACGCCGGCAAGGTCGGCACCGGCTTCGCCGAGGCCACGCTGGCCGCGCTTCATCGCCGCCTCGGCCCGCTGGCGCGCGCGACGTCGCCGTTCGCCGACCCGCCCCGCGAGCGTGCAATCTCCTGGGTCGAGCCCCGCCTCGTCGCCCAGCTCGCCTTCACCGAGATGACCGGCGACGGCAAGCTCCGCCACCCCGTCTACCTCGGACTGCGCGATGACAAGGACGCCCGCGACGTCACATGGCCGGGAGCGCCGGCGGTGCGGACTGGCGCGAGCGGGGAGGGATCGGGAGGGGGCGCGCGTGGCGTGGCCGCTAGACCGCGTACTTCTGCCGCACGCGCTCCAGCACGCGCCGGCGCGACTCGCCGGCCGGCAGATCGGCGCGCTCGACGGTCTCGACCTCGGCGGCCAGCTCGGCGTCCTTGACCTGCTCGCGCAACCACCGGGAGTAATCGCCGCGGCGCAGGTGGTGGATCCACGTCCGCTCGTCCACGCCGTCGGCGAGCTCGACGAAGCGGGCCAGGTTGGCGGCCCGCAGGTTGAGCGCCCCGGCGGGGCCCCGGAAGAAGAACGAACGATCGAGCGGCAGCTCCCCCTCGGTGTACTTGCGGACGTGCCGGCGGTGGAGCACGCGGCGCTTGCCGACACGGAAGCGCACCACGCGCGGCTGCGCCCGCAACCAGGCCAGCGCGGCCTCGCCGCGCTCGAGCGGCGGCCCGTCGGTCAGCGGCGGCGGCAGCGGCTCGCCGCGCGCGACGAGCACGCTGCCGACCCCCTCCTGGAAGGCGGCGATCTCGGTCGAGGCCACCTCGGTGGGCAGCCGGGCCATCGCGGGAGCCAGGTCGCGCGCGGCCAGCGTGATCAGCGCCAGCGGCTCGGCGCCGGCGCGGACCAGCTCGACGGCCTGGGAGCCCTCGGCCGGCACGACGTGATGCGCCTCGTCGATGATGAGCCAGTGCGGCAGGCCCTGGGTCGAGCGCACGGTGGCGACCACGCCCAGCACCTTCGTGGCGTAGCCCACCTTCTCGGGCCTCGTCATCGCGCTGAGGTCCAGCACCAGGCTCGTGCGCGGATGGCGCAGCAGCTGCTCCAGCTCTTCCGGCGCCGGCAGCGCCTGCTCGCCCTTGCCGCCGAAGACGACGACGCGCTCCAGGTCGGCGAGCGTGCGGTAGTCGCCCTCGGGATCGAGCAGCAGGAAGCTGCGGTCGGCGTCGAGGATGCGCTCGGCCAGCACGCCGGTCAGCGTGCTCTTGCCGGTGCCCGAGGGACCGACGACCAGCAGCCGGGTGCCGTGGGCGGCCACCGCGACGGGCTTGCCGTCGGCCTGCTCGCCGAGCGGCAGGTAGTGACGTCCCAGCCGCGGCATCAGCTCGATCAGGTCGTGCAGCACGTGCTCCTCGACGAACTCCAGCACACCGCGCGCGCCGGGCGCGCGGGTGACGTAGTCCGCGCGCTCGCGCAGCGCCGGCACCGCGTCGGCCACCGCGACCGCGCACTCCGAGAGCGCGAGGAACGCGTGGTCGTTCTCGGCGTCGCCGATGCCGACCATGTTGTGCGCGGACAGCTCGAACGCGTTGAGGGCCGCCAGCAGGCCGGTGCCCTTGGTGACGCCGCCCGGCAGCAGCATGAGCGCGCCCTTGTTGAAGACGAGCGTGCGCTCCACGCCGGTCTCGCGGATCGCCCCCACCGCGGCGTCGGCGAACGGCGCCTGCGTCGCCAGGATCACGCGGCCCACGTCGAACGGCACGTCGCGCCGCCGCAGCGCCTCGAGCAGCGCCGGCTCCGGCGCGTCGCCCAGCGTGCGCACCTCGCGGCGCTCGGGGAAGTAGACCACCGCGCCGTTCTCGGCGATGACGGCGTCGAACATGCGGTCCACGTCGGGACACACGGCGTGCAGGTCCGGCAGCATGCGCCCGGTGACTAGCAGGACCTTGCGCCCGGTCGCCCGCACGCGCTGCAGGGCGTGCGCGGTGGGCTCGGCCACGTGGTTGGCCTCGGCGATCGTGCCGTCGTAGTCCGTCGCGAAGACGTGGACGTTCACGGGACAGGCTCCCTGCACGGACGGTACCACGACGCCCCGCGCGGCATGCTCAGCCGCCGAGCAGCGCCTCGTACACGGCCGTCGTGCGCCGCATGACGGCGTCCAGCGAGTGGCGCTCGCGGACCAGCGCCTGGCCGCGGCGGGCCATCGCGCGCGCGCGCTCGCGATCGCCGAGCACGTCGAGGATGGCGCCGGCGAGGGCGGCGGGGTCGCCGGCCGCCACCAGCCGCCCGGTGTCGCCGTCGCGGATCAGCTCACGGCTGCCGCCGACGTCGGTGGCGACCACCGGCGTGCCGACGGCCAGCGCCTGCGGGATCACCTGCGAGGCGGCTTCCGAGCGGATGGAGGGCAGGACCAGCACGTCCAGCGCGGCCATGACCTCGGGGATGTCGCGACGGAAGCCGGTCATGCTCACGACGGCGTCGAGCCCCAGCGCGCTCACGCGCCGGCGGACGTCGTCGAAGCCGATGCCGTCGCCGACGATCAGGAAGCGCGCGGCCGGCCGCGCGGCCAGCACGCGGCGGGCGGCCTCGAGGACCACGTTGTGGCCCTTGGAGCCGCGGATGTTGGCGACGAGGCCCACGACGGGCGCGGCGGCCAGCGTCAGCTCGGCGCGCACGCCGGCGCCCGACACGCCGGCGTGGAACCGTGCGGTGTCCACGCCGGGCGGGATCGCGACGATGCGCGCGCGCGGCACGCCGGCCGCGGCCACGATGGCCGCGGCGGCCTCGCCGCTGGTGATCACGCGGTGGGCGAGGCGATAGACGAGGCCGCGGCGGCGCGGGATCGCGATCGTCACGTGACGGCTGCGCACGACCGGACGGCGGCGCGAGCGCGCGGCCAGCCCGCCCAGCCAGCTGTCCACGGAGCTGTGCGTGTGCACGAGCGCGACGTCGCGCTCGGCGATGAGGTGGCGCAGGGCGGCGAGCGCGGCGAGGTCGAGCGCGCTGCGCATGCGGAGGGCGACGGCCGGCACGCCCTGCCGCGCCGTCTCCTGCAGCAGGCGGCTGTCCGGCTGGCCGGCGACGAGCGCGTCCCAGCCGTGGTCCAGCAGCCAGCGGGCCTCGGCCACGATCCGGAGCTCCTGCCCGCCGAAGCCGAGCGAGGCCTCGGTGTGCAGGATGAGCCGGCGGCCCGCGGTCACCCTGGAGCGATCAGCGGTCGGCTACCAGCGGCCCCGGCCGCCCCCGCCGCCGCCGCGACGCTCGCCGCCGCCGGAGCCCGGCGACTTCGCGCGCTCGACCTGGATGGTCCGGCCGTCCACCGACGTGCCGTTGAGCTTGCTGATCGCCTGCTCGGCGTCTTCCGGCGTCGCCATCTCGACGAAGCCGAAGCCGCGCGAGCGGCCGGTGTCGCGATCCGTCACGACCGCCGCCGACTCGACGGTGCCGGTCGCGGCGAACACCTCGCGCAGACGCTCGTTGGAAGTGGAGAAGGACAGCCCGCCGACGAAGAGCTTGACGGCCATGGGACGCGCTCCTTTGGGAGGTCACCCTGAACCGCACCGTGCCCGATTGGGGCGAAGTATACACTGACGCGCGTGGGCCCGCTGGTCCAATTCCTGGAAGAGTTCACCTACCTGGGCGTGTTCATCGCCCTGTTCCTGGGCGCGGTGGGCGTGCCGCTGCCCGAGGAGATTCCGATCGTCACCAGCGGCGTGCTCGCGCACGAGGAGGTGATCCACTGGTGGCTGGCCCTGCCCGTCTGCCTGCTGGGCGTGCTGTCCGGCGACGTCGTCCTCTACTGGGTGGGCCACCACTGGGGCGAGCGGGTGCTGGCCTGGCGCGTCGTGCGCTTCGTGCTCACCGTCGAGCGCGAGGAGCGGCTGAGGGAGCTCTACGTGCGCCACGGCGTGAAGATCGTTTTCACCGCCCGCCATGTCATGGGCCTGCGGGCGGCGGCGTTCCTGACGGCCGGCATCGCGCGTGTCCCCTTCGGGCGCTTCCTGGCCGCCGACGCGGTGGCGGCCCTGCTGGGCGTGCCGATCAGCTTCGGTCTGGCCTACTTCTTCACCGACCAGATCGAGCAGATCATGGCCGACGTCCACCGGGTGGAGCGCTGGGCGATGCTGGCGGTCGCCGTGCTGGTGGCCGCCTGGATCGCGCGGCGCGTGTGGCGGCAGAGCAAGCGGTTCGAGCGCGAGGCCCAGGCGCCGCCGCGGCGGCCGGCGGACCGCTCCGCGTAGGCGTGCTATAGTCGGCGCCGAGCCGTGGTGACGATCGGCGAGCGCAAGCCGTGGCACGCGATCTTCCGCCTCCTGGAGCGCGACGAGCGTGTCTTCGCCGTCCTCCTCGCCGTCGCCATGGTGGGCGGGCTGGCCACGCTGGGGCTCGTGCCGCTGCGGCCGCGCGAGCGCATCGACCTCTACTCGCTCGTCGTCTGGTTCGCCTTCTACAAGCTCGGCGTCTTCGCGCTCGTCACCGTGCACCCGCGGCGCACGCGGTCCATCTTCCTCGGCGCGCTCGCCATCGACCTGCTGCTGGTCTTCGTGCTGGTGTTCCTCACCGGCGGCGGCGGCAGCCTGTTCTACCTGCTGTTCTTCCCGCTCGTCTCGGTCAACGCCTACTACTTCGGCCCCTGGGTGGCGCTGGCGGCGGCGCTCACCGCGGGCGGGCTCATGGCGGCGGCCGCCGCGCTGGTGCCGCCCTGGATCGGCTGGACGGGCGTGACGCTGCTCACGGTGCTCTTCGGGCTGCCGGCGGTGGTGGTCGGCATGGTGGCCGAGCGCGAGCGCGGGGCCCGCGAGGAGATCGAGCGGCTCAACGTCGAGCTGACCGGCACGCTGAACCGCCTGCAGGCGGCCCAGCAGGAGCTGCTGGTGGCCGAGCGCATGGCGACGGTGGGCCGGCTCTCGCTGAAGGTCGCCCACGAGGTGCGCAACCCGATCGCCGCCATCGAGCTGAACGCCGAGCTGCTGCAGGACATCGTGCGCGCGCACCCCGGCGCTGACATGGACGAGGCGACCGGGCTGGTGTCGGCCATCCGCGACCAGGTGAACGCGCTGGACGCGCTGACCGAGGAGTACCTGGCCTTCGCGCGCTTCCCCAAGCCGCACTTCGAGGAGGAGTCCATCAACCACCTCATCGAGGAGCTGGCCGCGTTCGTGCGGCCGGTGGCCACTCGCCAGGGCCTGGCCATCCACGTCAGCACCGATCCGGCCGTTCCGATGATGGAGATCGACCGCGCGCTGCTGCGCCAGGCGATCCTCAACCTGGTCAAGAACGGCATGGAGGCGCTCTCGCGCGGCGGCGCGCTGACGATCGAGAGCCGCGCCGAGGGCGACGCGGTGGAGATCCTCGTCTCCGACACCGGCGGCGGCATCACGCGCGAGGTCGCCGGGCGCCTGTTCGAGCCGTTCTTCACGACGAAGCCGCAGGGGACTGGGCTCGGGCTGTCCATCACGCGGCAGATCATCGACGAGCACGGCGGGGCGCTGAGCTGGCGCAACCGCGAGGGCGGCGGGGCCACGTTCGTCGTGCGGCTGCCGATGACGCGGCCCGTGCACGAGCCGCTGGCGGGGACGCGCGATGGCTGAGGCCGCCACGCTGCTGGTCGCCGACGACGACCCCGGCCTGCGCGAGAGCCTGGAGCGCACGCTGTCCCGCGAGGGCTACCGCGTGCTGCTCGCCTCCGACGGCCGGGCCGCGCTCGAGCGCGTGCAGGCTGGGGGCATCGACCTCATCGTCACCGACCTCAAGATGCCCGGGCTCACCGGCCTGGAGCTGCTGCGGGCGGCCAAGGCGATCGCGCCCGACGTGGACGTGATCTTGCTGACCGCCTTCGGCACTGTCGAGGAAGCGGTCAAGGCGATGAAGGACGGTGCCTACGACTTCCTCACCAAGCCGTTCCGCCGCGAGCAGCTGCTCAAGCTCATCGACAAGGCGCTCGAGCGCCGCGACCTGATCGAGAAGAACAAGGCGCTGCAGCAGCGGCTGGACGACCTGCTGGGGCAGGGCACGATGATCGGGGCCAGTCCCGCCTTCCGGCGGATGATGACGCTGGTCGAGCAGGTCGCGGACTCTTCGGCCACCGTGCTGATCCTCGGCGAGAGCGGCGCCGGCAAGGAGGGCGTGGCCCGGGCCATCCACCAGCGCTCGGCGCGCAAGGCCGGGCCGTTCGTGCCGGTCAACTGCGCCTCGCTGCCGGAGGGGCTGCTGGAGTCCGAGCTGTTCGGCTACGAGAAGGGCGCCTTCACCGGCGCCGCCGGCCGCAAGGAGGGCCGCTTCGAGCTGGCCGACGGCGGCACGCTGTTCCTGGACGAGATCGGCGACCTCTCGCCCGTTACCCAGCCCAAGATCCTGCGCGTGCTTCAAGAGGGCGAGTTCGAGCGGCTGGGCGGGACGCGAACCATCCGGGTCGACGTCCGCATCGTCGCGGCGACGAATCAGGATCTCTCGCAGATGGTGAAGGAGAAACGGTTTCGAGAAGATCTGTTCTATCGGTTGAACGTCATCACGATCACGGTGCCGCCGCTGCGCGAGCGGCCCGAGGACATCCCGGTGCTGGCCGCCCACTTCGTGCGCGTCTACGCCGCCAAGAACAACCGCCGGCTGGACGGGCTCAGCGACGAGGCCGTGCGGCAGCTGGAGGCGTTCTCCTGGCCCGGCAACGTGCGCCAGCTCGAGAACGTGATCGAGCGCGCGGTGGTGCTCGCCCGCGGCGCCCGCATC
>DASSLH010000267.1:0-2268 GCA_035689625.1 Candidatus Methylomirabilota bacterium
TGAGGATGTTCACGGCGACGATGAGGTCCACGTCGCGGTGGGAGAGCGACCAGAGCCTCAGCGCGCTGCGCGCGAGCAGATAGACGCCCCAGGCCAGCGACACGCGCGAGAACACGCGCCGGAACGTGGCCGAGGCCCTCACCTGCGGCGGGAACGGATAGCTCTCCTGCGCGAACACGCCGGCCAGCGGCCGTCCGAGCGCGATGGACACGAGGAAGGCCAGGCCGTAGAGCGCGTTGGCGATGACCCCGGGCGCGAAGTAGGCGACGGCGCTGCCGGTGACCAGCCCGGCCGCGGCCTGGGTCAGCGCGATGCTGAGGCCGACGGCGGCGCCCACGCCCGAGCGCGCGCCGCGCCGCTCCCACGCGAAGGCGGCCAGGGCCAGCGCGGTCGCGGCCACGACGCCCGCCGTCAGCCCGATCACCTTCCAGCCGGCATAGAAGACGACGACCGGCCCCAGCGCGTCGCGCGCGAACCGTGGTCCGCTCCCGAGCAGCATCGCCGGGAGTGACGCCGGGGGACGCCGGCCGTTGTAGTCAGACATGTCTCAGAGCCTCCACCACGTCGAGCCGCGAGGCGCGCCAGGCCGGGTAGAGCGAGGCCAGGGCGGCGGTGATCAGCGACAGGCGGAAGGCCTGGGCGAGCACCGAGGGCACGACGAAGATCTGCACGACGAAGCCGCGCGTGGAGCCCGGCGGCGGCGGCAGCTGGATGCCGATCGCGGAGACGAGACGGGCCAGCACGACGCCGAGGACGACGCCGATGACGCCGCCGAGGGCGCCGAGGGCGATGCCCTCCAGCACGAACATCGAGACCACGCCCCGCCGGCGGGTGCCCAGGGCCATCACGGTGCCGATCTCCCGCGTGCGCTCGAAGATGGCCATCGTCATCGTGTTGGTGATGCCGAGCACGACCATGATGGACACGATGAGCGTGAGGACGGCGAAGATGCGCCCGAACAGCTCGCGCACCTGGTGGTAGCGCAGCGCGAGATCCTCCCAGGTGCGGACCTCCAGGTCCAGGTGGCGCTCGGCGATGAGTCGCTCGACGTCGGCGCGGACGGCGGGCGTGTTGTCGGTGGCGTCGAGCAGCAGCACGACCGACTGCACCTCGCCGTGCTCCACGTCGAGCAGGCGCTGCACCTCGCCGAGCGGCACGCGCAGGAACCGGTCGTCGTAGGCCTTCTCGCCGGACTCCCAGACGCCGCGCACCTTCACGGCGAGCGCGTTGATGGCGCCGGCCTTGGTGGTGGACAGCAGCGTGAGGTCGTCGCCCGGCTTGACGCCGAACGCGCGCGCCAGCCCGACGCCCAGCGTGATGCCGCGCGGGTCGCGGGAGGCCAGCTCCTTGCCCTCGACGATGATCGCCAGCGACGAGAGGTCGGTCTCGCCCTCCGGCTGCACGCCGGTGCCCACGAACGACGTCGTCGTGTCGCCGGTGGACACCAGGCCCGAGAACCCCAGGCGTCCGGTCACCGCCTTGACGTGGGGGATCTTCAGCAGCTCGGCGCGCAGGGCGGCGTAGTCCTCCACGAGGTACTCGTAGGGCGCCACGCTGCCCTTGTCCGAGTAGCCCTTGCGGTAGAGCTGGATGTGGCCGACCTGGCTGCGGATGGTGGACTCCCGCACGCCCCAGTAGATTGCGTGCACGAAGCCGCCGAACACGATGATCGCCGCCGCGCCGAAGCCCATGGCGGCCACGGTGATCAGTGTGCGGCGCCGGTTGCGGAAGACGTTGCGCAGGGCCAGCTTCAAGTAAAGTCTCATGGTCACAGCGCGCGCAGCTCGCGCTCGATGGCCGCGCTCTCGGGCGCCGCCGGGTAGAGCCGCCGCGCCGTCTGCCAGGTCGTCCGCGCGTCGGCGGGGCGGCCGGCCTTCTTCTGGGCCAGGCCGAGGTTGAGGTAGACGCCCGGCATCACCGTGTCGGGCACCGCCTGCGGCCGCGCCTGCTTCAGCGCGACGACTTTGCCGAGGTCGGCGATGGCGACGTCCGTCTTGTGGAACAGCTCGGGGACGCGGACGGCGGTGATGCCGCGCATCGCGTAGACGACGAACGCGTCGGGGAACCGCTCGGCCGCCTCGTCCATCGTGTCGAAGCCCCGCTTGACCCAGCCGGCGGCCTCGGGGGGCGGCAGCTTGGCGGCCTTGCGCACCTGGGCGCTGCCGAGCCAGGCCAGCGCCGCCGGGTTCGTCGGCTCGGCGGCCACAGTCTTCTCGAGGATCGCGATGGCCTCGTCCACGCGGTCGGCGTCCAGCGCCTGGCGGGCCT
>DASSLH010000268.1:0-3518 GCA_035689625.1 Candidatus Methylomirabilota bacterium
GAGCTCGGCGCCGCCGAGCGTCAGGCCAACGTGCGCGGCGCCTTCGCCGCGGGCACCGCGGTGGCCGGCCGGCACGTCGTGCTGGTGGACGACGTGCTCACCACCGGCGCCACCGCCGGCGAGTGCGCCCGGATCTTGAAATCGGCCGGCGCACGCCGGGTGGGGGTCCTCACAGTTGCCCGGGTCCTCTGAGTGGCCGTATACTTTGCCCGAATCTGCAGAGCCCGCCTACAAGGAGCCCTTCCATGAGCATTCGAGTCGGCGTCAACGGTTTCGGGCGCATCGGCCGCGTCTTCTTCCGCACGGCGCTGGAAGCCGCCGGCGAGATCGAGGTGGTCGGCGTCAACGACCTGGCCGACGCCAAGACGCTCGCGCACCTGCTCAAGCACGATTCCGTCCACGGCGGCCTCAAGGCCGAGGTCACCGCCAAGGGCGAGGCGATCTTCGTCAACGGCCGCGAGATCCGGGTCTGCGCGATCAAGGACCCGGGCGCGCTGCCCTGGAAGGAGCTGGGCGTGGACGTCGTCGTCGAGTCCACCGGCATCTTCCGCGACACCGCTACCGCCTCCAAGCACATCGCGGCCGGGGCCAAGAAGGTCATCATCACCGCGCCCGCCAAGGATCCCGACGTCACCATCGTGCTCGGCGTCAACGAGAAGACGTACGATCCGGCCAAGCACCGCATCCTGTCCAACGCCTCCTGCACGACGAACTGCCTGGCCACGACGGCCAAGGTTCTCGACGACCGGTTCGGCATCAAGCGCGGCTTCATGACGACCGTGCACTCCTACACGAACGACCAGCCCATCCACGACTTCCCGCACAAGGACCTGCGCCGCGCGCGGGCCGGCGCCGTCAGCATGATCCCGACGACGACGGGCGCCGCCACCGCCGTCGGCCTCGTGCTACCGAAGCTCAAGGGCAAGCTGGACGGCATCGCCATCCGGGTGCCGACGTCCAACGTCTCGGTGGTGGACCTGGTCGCCGAGCTGGAGAAGCCCGCCACGCCCCAGGCGGTGAACGACGCGTTCCGGGAGGCGGCCGCCGGCGGCCTGCGCGGCATCCTCGACGCCACCGACGAGGAGCTGGTGTCGCACGACTTCAACGGCAACCCGCACTCGTCGATCGTCGACCTGCCGTCGACGGCGTTCGTGGACGGCACCCTCATCAAGGTGCTGGCCTGGTACGACAACGAGTGGGGCTACTCCTCGCGGGTGCGCGACCTCATCCGGTACATCGGGAAGTCGCTCTAACCGCGTGAAGCTGTCCATCGAGCAGCTCGACCTCGGGGGGCGGCGCGTGTTCCTGCGCGCCGACCTCAACGCGCCCCTCGACAAGGGCGCGGTCAGCGACGACACCCGGCTGCGCGGCGTGGTGCCGACGATCCGCTACGCGCTCGACCACGGCGCCGCCGTGGTCCTCGCCTCGCACCTGGGCCGGCCCAAGGGCGGTCCCGATCCCAAGTACTCGCTCGCGCCGGTCGCCGAGCGGCTGGCCGCGCTGCTGGCGCTGCCGGTGCCGCTGGCGCCCGACTGCGTGGGCGCCGAGACCGAGGCGCTGGCGCGCGCGCTGGCGCCGGGCCAGGTCCTGCTGCTGGAGAACCTGCGCTTCCACCGCGAGGAGGAGGCCAACGACGACGCCTTCGCGCAGAGCCTCGCCGCGCTGGCCGACGTCTACGTCGACGACGCGTTCGCCGCCGCCCATCGCGCCCACGCCTCGATCGCCGCCATCACGCACTACCTCAAGCCGGCGGTGGCCGGGCTGCTGATGAAGCGCGAGCTGGAGGCGCTCACGCGCATCCTGCACGCGCCCGAGCGTCCGCTGGCGGCGGTGCTGGGCGGCGCCAAGGTCTCCGACAAGATCGCGCTGGTCGGGCACCTGCTGGAGCGGGTGGACGCGCTGATCATCGGCGGCGGCATGGCCTTCACCTTCCTGCGCGCCCTCGGCCACGACGTCGGCCGCTCGCTGGTGGAGCCGGATCGGCTGGACACCGCGCGGGCCGCGCTGGAGACGGCGCGCAAGCGCGGCGTGCAGGTCGTGCTGCCGGTGGACGCCGTCGTCGCCGACGGGCTGGACAGCCCCGGCGGCCGCGTGGTGTCGGTGCGCGAGATCCCCGCCGGGCAGATGGGCCTCGACCTGGGGCCCCTCAGCGTCGACCGGTTCGCGGCGGTGCTCAAGAGCGCGCGCACGATCGTCTGGAACGGCCCGATGGGCGTGTTCGAGAAGCCGGCATTCTCCACCGGCACCGTCGAGGTCGCCCGCGCCGTCGCCGGCGCCTCCGCGTTCTCGGTCATCGGCGGCGGCGACACGGTGGCGGCCGTGAACCAGGCCGGCGTGGCCGATCGCATCGGCTACATCTCCACTGCCGGCGGCGCCTTCCTGGAGTTCCTGGAAGGCCGCGCGCTGCCGGGCGTGGAGGCGCTCACCGACGCCTGATGCGCACGCCCCTGGTCATCGGCAACTGGAAGATGAACGGTACGCTGGCGGAGTCGCGCGCGCTGGCCGCCGCCATCCGCGACGGGCTCAAGCGGCCCGGCCGGGTCGAGGTCGCGGCGTGCCCGCCGTTCACGGCGCTGGCCGCCGTCGCCGACGTGCTGGCCGGCAGCCCCATCGGGCTGGGCGCCCAGAACTGTCACCACGAGGCGTCCGGCGCGCACACCGGCGAGATCGCGCTGCCGATGCTGCTGGAGCTCGGTTGCCGGTTCGTGCTGTGCGGCCACTCCGAGCGGCGGCACGAGATGGGCGAGACCGACGAGCAGATCAACCGCAAGGTGGCCGCCGCCATCCGCCAGGGCGTCACGCCGGTGCTCTGCATGGGCGAGACGGCCGAGGAGCGGCGCCAGGGCCTGACCTTCACCACCGTCGAGGGCCAGCTGCGCGCCGGCCTGGCCGGGCTCGACCACGCGGGGCTCGCGAAGTGCGTGCTCGCCTACGAGCCAGTGTGGGCGATCGGCACCGGCGTCAACGCCACGCCGGCCCAGGCCGCCGAGGTGCACGGCTACCTGCGGGGCCTGCTGTCCGAGGTCGGCTCCAAGGAGCTGGCCCAGGGCGTGCGCATCCTCTACGGCGGCAGCGTCAAGGCCGACAACGCCGACGTGCTGATGGCCGAGCAGGAGATCGACGGCGCGCTCGTCGGCGGCGCCAGCCTCAGCGCGCCGGGCTTCATCGCGATCGTCAGGAAGGCGGCGCGCGGCGCCGCCGCATCGAGGGGGGAATAGGCTGTCATGGTCATCGCGCTCACGATCCTGCACGTCCTCATGTGCTTCGCCATCATCGGCATGGTGCTGTTTCTCCAGTCCGGCAAGGGCGCCGACATCGGCTCGGCGTTCGGGGGCGCCGGCAGCCAGGCCGTCTTCGGCTCGATGGGCACGCCGACGGTCGTCGGCAAGATCACCGCGGCGGTGGCCATCCTGTTCACGCTGACGTCGTTCAGCCTGGCGCTGCTGGGCGGCCAGCGCGCGAGCTCGGTCGTGCGCGAGCCGGCGCCCGCCAGCGCGCCGGCGCCCGCCGCGCCCGCG
>DASSLH010000269.1:0-2350 GCA_035689625.1 Candidatus Methylomirabilota bacterium
CTCCGGCGCGCGCTCGGCTGGCCGCGCCGGCGGCGGCGAGGTCACGCCGCGCACGAGGTCGCTCATGCGCACCATCAGGAGACCCCCACCATGTCCTTGATGACCTCGGCCACGATCTTGTCGGTGATCTCCTTGGCACGCTTGGTGTAGCCGACCAGCAGCGAGACGTCGCACACGTTGTTGATCTCGCGCGGCGTGCCGCGCGTGAAGTCGAAGATCAGCTTGACCGCCTCCTCGGAGAAGATCGGCGCGGTGCGGCCGGCCATCTTCAGCCGGTGCGCGATGTAGTTGGCGGTGTGGGCGCCGTCCAGCGTGTTGAGGTGGTAGCGGATCGTGATGCGCTGATCGAGGTGCTTGAGGCGGCGGACCTTGGCGGCCAGCTCCGGCGAGCCGATCAGGAGGATCGTCACCAGGAAGCGGTCGTCGGTCTGGAAGTTCATCAGCAGCCGCAGCTCCTCGAACACCGTGTCGTCGTCGATGAGCTGGGCCTCGTCCACGATGACCACGGTGTCGCGGCCCTCGCGGAAGTTGCGGAAGAACACGTCGTAGAGCTGGTGCAGCAGCTCCGGCTTGCTGGTGTCGGTCGTCTCCTGGCCGAGCTGGTACAGCGTCTCGCGCAGGAAGTCGACGGCGTTCCAGCTGGGGTTGGTCAGCAGGCCGATCTCGTAGCGCTCGGCCTCCAGCCGCTGGATGAGCGCGCGCGAGAGCGTCGTCTTGCCGCAACCGTACTCCCCGGTCAGCATCCCGCAGCCCTTGCGGTGGCGCACGGTGTAGACGAGGCGGACCAGCGCCTCCTCGTGCTCGGGCGACAGGTAGAAGAACTTCGGGTTCGGCGAGTTGTCGAACGGTGGCTCGGTGAGCTGCCAGTACGCCTCGTACATGCTAGTGGCCGCCGCTGATCGGGCCGTTGAAGAGCACATAGATGCCCGTGTAGGCGGTGATGATCGTCGCGATCGTATTGGCGATGAGCAGGTAGTCCTGCCACCATTTCACCGACACCTCGGGCACCGTCACCACGGCCCCCGGCTCCAGCGGCGGCGCCTCGGCCATCGCGTAGGTGCGGCCGTTGCGCAGTGTCACGGTCGTGGCGCTGATCTTGGCGCGGTTGCCAGGGCCGCCGGCCAGCGCCAGGTACTCGCGCGGAGTCAGCTCGGGCCGGTAGTCCTGGGCGCCCGGCGCCTTCACCTCGCCGACGACGTAGACCTTGTCCTCGGCGACCGGCAGCGTGAGCGCGTCGCCGTTCTGCAGCAGCACGTTCTGCGTCTCGTCCTTCTCGACGAGCAGCCGCTGCATGTCGATCGGCACGCGCTGGCGCGGGCCGCTGGGCCCGGCGCGGTCGACGAACGCCTGGCGCAGGTCGGCGTAGGCGGCGACGCCGCCGGCCTTGACGACCACGTCGCGCACGCGCTCGCCCTGGGCCAGCTCGAAGCGCTGCACGACGGTGGGCTTGCCGGCCGTGGTCGTCTTGCTGCTGTCGGCCGCCCCCTGGAAGGCGCCGCGCACCTCGACGACGTCCTGGAGCACGCTGATCGGGGGCACGAAGACCGAGTCGCCCGAGCGCAGCGGCACGTCGGCCGGCGCCGCCAGCGCGGTGCGCAGGTCGACCGAGACCGTCTCCTTGCGCCCGTCGGGGCCGATGCGCGTGAGCCGCGCGTCGGAGCCGGCGCCGCCGGGCGCCAGGCCGCCGGTGAGCTGCAGGATCTCCCGCAGCGAGCCGTCCGGCCCGAGCTCGTACTCGCCCGGGCGCCGCACGGCGCCGCCCAGCGTGACGGCGGGACCCCGCGTCGGCACGTGCACCCGCATGTTGTCCCGCACGTACGGGTTCTGGCTGACGTCGCCGCCCAGCTCGAAGCGCAGTACGTCGACCTCGCGCGTGATCCCGTCGGCGGTGACCTGCACGTGGCGCGCGCTGCCGCGCGGCGTGATGCCGCCCGCGTTGAGGATCAGCTCGTGGATGCGCTGGGTGGCCTGGGCCTGCACGGTGCCGGGGTGCTCGACCTCGCCGGACACGGTGACGTCGAACACGCGCGGTGAGAACACGGCGATGCTGACGTCGGCGAAGCGCAGCAGGCCGCGCGCGCGCTCGGCGATCCGCCGGTTGGCCTCCAGCAGCGTGAGGCCGCCGACCTCGATGGCGCCGAGCGGCGGGATGTTCACGGAGCCCTCGGGATCGACCGCCACCTGCAGGCGGTTGACCTCGAGCCGGCCGGCGATCTGCACGTCCAGCACGTCGCCGTTGCCGAGGCGGTAATCTGGACCCGCGACGTTACGCTGCGGCGTCAGCGTCACCGGCACCGGCGAGCGCGCGCCGGGCGGCGTCGGCAGCGCCGGGGTGGGCGCGGACTGGGCC
>DASSLH010000270.1:0-2620 GCA_035689625.1 Candidatus Methylomirabilota bacterium
CAGGGCGTTGATGGCGGCCAGGCCGATCTGGGCGGCGTAGAGCGCGTTGATGCCCTGGTGCGGCGCGCCGCCGGCGTGCGAGGCCCGCCCCACGTAGCGGATCGTCTTCACGATGCAGCCGTTGTTCGAGGCCGGCACGCCGGTCTTGCCGTCCTCGGCGCGCGACGTCATGTGGATCATCATCGAGAGATCCACGTCGTCGAAGTGGCCGAGCCGCAGCAGCTCGGGCTTGCCGCCCAGGAACTCCAGGCGCCCGGCGCGCGCCTGCGTCACCCGCCACTCGATGTCGCCGTACTCCTCGGCCGGCACCGCGAAGAAGACCACCCGACCGGCGAGCTGATCGAACGCCCTGGCGTCGAGCAGGCCCATCGCCGCGCCCAGCAGCCCCGCCACCTGGGCGTTGTGGCCGCACGCGTGGGCGGCGCCGGTCTGGGGATCGGCGACGGGGTGGCCGGTGACCACGAGCGCGTCCAGCTCGCCGAGCAGCGCGAACGTCGGGCCGTCGCCGGCGCGGCCGGCCACATCGGCCCGCACGCCGGTCAGCGCCAGGCCGGCCTTCGGCGCCAGGCCGAGCTTGCCGAACGTCTCCTCGACCAGGCGCGCGGTCTTCACTTCCTTGAAGCCGAGCTCCGGATTCTTCCGGATCTGCTCGCCGAGCGCGGTGATCTCCCCCGCGCGGCGGTCGATGGCCTGGTAGACGCGCTGCTTGAGCTCGTTCTTGGTCATGGCCGATCCCCCCGGCGCTATTCTACTCGGCATGGACTATCACCACGTCATCGAGGCGGCCGGCGTCGTCAGCCTGGGGCTGGTGCTGTACTCGTACCTGATCCGCTGGTTCGATCGGGCGCCGGGTGGCTGGCGCCGGTGGCGTCCGCTGGCGGTGGGCGTCGCGTTCGGCGCCGTCGCGGTGACGCTCATGATCTCGCGCATCCACGTCGGCCACGAGCGCTACGTGGACGCGCGGGCGGTGCCGATCGCGCTCGTCACGCTCGTGGAGGGCGTCGAGGCCGGCTCGGTGACGGCCGCGATCGCCGCGCTCTACCGGATCTCGCGCGGCGGCACCGGGGCGCCGGCCGGCGTGCTGCAGATCGTGGCCACCGCCGCCGCCGCCGCGGCCGTGCGGCGCTGGGCGCGTCGCGACCGGCGGGTGGGCAAGCGGCACGTGCTCACGCTGGTCGTGGCCGTGTGGGCGATCACGGGCGCCTCGTTCCTCGTGCTGGGCGCGCGCGGCGTGGGGATGTTCGAGCCGCTCTGGCTCGACTTCTTCGTGCTGAGCGCGATCGGCGTCGGCGCCGGCGCCGTGCTGTTCGGCGACGTCGTCAACAGCCAGGCGGCCGAGACGGCGCGGCGCGAGGCGGCCGAGCTGCGGGTGGCGGCGTTGCTGGCGCGGGCGGCGGCGCACGAGATCAACAATCCCCTCACCGCGGTCCTCGGGGGCCTCGCGCTCGTGCAGCGCTCGCTGCGGCCGGGCAGCGAGGAGACGAAGTGGGTCGCCAACGCCACCGCCGGTGCCGAGCAGATCCGCGACATCGTCAAGCACATGAACCGCTTCACGCAGGTCGCGGAGGTGCCACCGGCAGGCTCGCTGCCGCCGATGCTGGACATCAGGAAGTCTGGCGCGCCGTCCTGAGGTATTCGCGGGTGGCGTCGGCCGGCGAGGCGGCCGCCAGGATGCCGGAGATCACGGCGACCCCGCGGGCGCCGGCGGCCAGCGCCTCCGGCGCGCGGGCGGGCGTGATGCCGCCGATCGCGACGACCGGGATCTTCAGCCCGCGCGCCACCGTGGCCAGGCGCTCGAGGCCCTGGGCGGGACCGTAGGCGCGCTTGCTCGGCGTGTCCCAGACGGGGCCGAACGTCACCCAGTCCGCGCCCTGGAGCTCGGCGTCGAGCGCGTCCTGCAGCGAGTGGGCGGAGGCGCCGATGCGCAGGCGGTGACCGGCGACTTTGCGCATGTCCTCGACGGTGAGCGACGCGCTCGTGCGCTGCACGGCGTCGGCTCCGACGGCCAGCGCGACGTCCACGCGATCGTTGATCACCAGCTTCGCGCGCGTGTCGCGCGTCAGGTCGCGCAGGCGCCGGGCAATGAAGGCCAGCTCGCCGGCGC
Source organism: Candidatus Methylomirabilota bacterium (assembly GCA_035689625.1). Classification (GTDB taxonomy): domain Bacteria; phylum Methylomirabilota; class Methylomirabilia; order Rokubacteriales; family CSP1-6; genus AR5. The sequence continues at coordinate 2,105 of DASSLH010000270.1, forward strand.
CGAGGTCTTTCTCGCGAAGCTGGACCCAGGGAAGGCCGGCGGCCAGGCACTCGCCGACGACCGCGACGAGGTCCCGGCCGCGCGTCTGCGTACGGTCGGTGACGAGGGTAAGGGCTAGCTCGTCCAATCGGGCAGGCCCTCGAGCGGCGAGGACGCTGTCGCGTAGAGCTTCTTGCCGATGCGCCCGGACTTGTAGGCGAGCCGTCCCGCCTCGACCGCGAGCTTCATGGCGCGGGCCATGGACACCGCATCGCGCGAGCCGGCGATGGCCGTGTTCATCAGCACGCCGTCGCAGCCCAGCTCCATCGCGATGGCGGCGTCGGAGGCGGTGCCCACGCCGGCGTCCACGATGACCGGCACGGTGACGGACTCGAGGATGATCTTGATGTTGTACGGGTTGCGGATGCCGAGCCCGGAGCCGATCGGCGCGCCCAGCGGCATCACGCAGGCGGCGCCGGCGTCCTGCAGCTTGCGCGCCATCACCGGATCGTCGTTGGTGTACGGCATCACGGTGAA
>DASSLH010000271.1:0-13486 GCA_035689625.1 Candidatus Methylomirabilota bacterium
GCCGCCGCCGGCGCGCGCGGTCAGTGGCCGCTGGCCCGCGGCATCTGGGAGACGCTGGTGGCTCACGCCCCGGCGGCCGCCGCCGGGGCGCGCGTGCCGCTGGCCGAGGCGCTGCTGCACACGGGCGCGACGGCCCAGGCCCGCGCGCTGCTCGAGCGCGCAGTGGCGGAGCCCGGGGCAGATCAGCCGCGCGCGATGCTGCTGCTCGCCGGACTGCAGGATGCCGCGGGCGATCGCGAGCGGGCGCGCGGCTTGTGGCGCCGTGTCGTGCAGCTGGGCCAGGGCGAGACGGCGGCCGAGGCCGCCTACCGGCTCGGTCGCAGTCTGGCCGGCGCCGATCGCCACGCCGACGCCATCGAGTGGTACCTCACGGCGGTCTACGTCGGCGACCGCACGCCCTGGGCGCCGGCCGCCCTGCTCGACGCCGGCCGCTCGTTCACCGCGCTCGACCAGCCCAGCGACGCGCTGGCCGCCTACGCCAAGGTCGTCCACGCGCAACCGGAAGCCGACGCCGCCACGCGCGGTGAGGCCGCGTATCTCGCCGCCGAGATCCTGTACCAGGCCGGCCTGGACGCCGATGCGCTGCAGATGTTCGCGCTGTCGGCCACACTGACGGCCGGCTCGCCGACGGAGCCGCGCGCGCTCGTCGGCGCGCTACGCTCGTTCGTCGCGACCGGTGACCGCGCCGCCGCCGAGCGCGTCTATCAGCGGCTGCTCGCCGCCCAGGCGACTGACCGGGCTGTCCTCACCGAGGCGCGCCGGGCGCTCGACCGCGACGACGCCGCGCAGTCGGCGTTGCCCACCGAGCGAGGGCTCGGCCGGCACGCCCCCTGGCACTGAGGATCGCCTGTCGGAGCTCCAGAGGAACGGGAGGCTCGATCGCCGCTCGCGCGCCGGTGGGACGCCGGGCGTCCCACCGGCGGACACGAGCCAGCGGGCCCCGTCACTCGGGGCAGATCTTCCAGACCACGCCGGTGCCGGGGATCTGCACCAGCGGGGCGTCCGCGGGCGAGGTGAACATCGTCGCCGGGTCGGACTGGCCGAAATCGCGCACCGCGCCGTAGTCGACGAGATACGCGCAGCCGTCGGGACCGAAGCGGAGGTTGGTGGGGCGATTGATCCCGCGAACACCGGGATCCGTGAACGCCTGATCACCCGTGGTGTTGTGGGCGAACACCGACAGATCGACCTGCAACGGATCGTCCGGTCGGCTGAAGTTCACGAGCTGGATGTCATGGCCTTCCTCGGGCTCTCCATTGCCCTTCGAGAACCCGAAGTCGCCCTCGCGCGACACCAGGGCGGCGCCGCGTCGGACCGGGCCGCCGACGAAGGACTTCGGCACGAAATCGGCCCCCACGACTGCCACGTCGGCCGGCTCCAGCGCCAGCGGGGCCTGGATGGGCTTGTGGTGCGGAGAGGAGGCGAGCACGGGCTGCACGGGCTTGCCCACCACCGCCGCGGGGTTGTCGTCCGCGGGTCCGCCGACCGGGTTGAACACGGCCTGCGTCGAGGCGAGGAAGCCGAAGCGGTCGGGCCAGCCGTAGTAGCCGGGCGTACCGTCGACGCTCGGCTGGATCACGTGCAGACGATCGGGCGCGTTGTTGGTGGGACGCGCGCCGCGCTCGTCCTCGCCGTTCTCGGTGACGAAGAGACGACCCTTGAGCGCGTGATCGTCCGGCGCCCAGCGCAGGCCGTAGGGATTGCGGAAGCCCCAGGCGACCGGCTCGATCGTCGCCGTGGGATTCTTGCTCCGCAGGCGCGCCTTCAGGATGGCGCCGTCGCAGGCATGGTCCGTGCGACCCTCGAACGCCGGCACGGTGGCGCCGGGCCGCGGGTGCCCGAAGTCCGAGTAACCAGTGGAGAACACGCCGCCGCCGGAGTCGAACAGGTTGCCACTCAGCACGATGTCCTCGCACGGGATGTCGTGCTGGTTCGCCCCGCCGCCGTTGTCGCGGCCGACGACTCCCGAGTTGGTCGTGGAGCCCTGCGACCAGTAGACCCATCCATCCTTGAACGCGAGCTGCTCGGTTGGATGGTCGCCGGTGGGCAGCCCGACGATGAAGGGCGTCACGTTACCGCTCTGCGGATCGACGATCGCGATCCGTGAGCTGTTGTTGTTCGCGCCCGGCGTGCGGATCGCCTGGTTGGAGTCGGTCGCGAACAGGCGGCCGCCATTCAGGCCGTGCTCGAAGGCGATGTCGATGGCGGGGCCGTGCGGTTGCAGGCCGTCGCCACCGGCGGTCGGCTTGGCGATCGTTCGGAGCAGGTTCCCGCTCTGGTCGAACACCAGAATGTCCGGGGTGAACGGATTGTTGGGGTCGAACACGCCGCCGACGACGGGACTGGTCTCGTCGTTACAGATGCTCGGCAGGCCATGCCCCGACTCCAGGATGTACACATCGAACCGCTTTCCGTTGCCGCGGAAGGCGATCCCGGTGGGAAAGTTCAGACCCGCCTTGAAGACGGAGACTTTGAAACCGGCTGGCACGACGATGTCTTCGCCATTTCCAGGACTGAAGTTGGCCGTTTCATTGATGCAGATCGGGTTCATGACGACGGCGGCGTCCGCCGCACGCGGAGACACGGCCAAGGGAGCGACGAACACGACGGCAAGAACGAGCAGCGACGTGAGGACGCATCGGAGCAGGCCATGCATATGAGGCATCTCCCCTTGTTGCCCAACATACTGCCGTGATCGTTCACTGCATCCGGCTCTCTCGGTGTTGGACCGGCTCCGGCGGCGGGAGGCCCCCGAGCAGGCGACGTCGACTGCGGTAGCGGTATCATTGACGTCTCGGAGGCAGCCCATTTTTCGCCGCCCGGTGCGGGTTGTCAATTCTTCCTTCGCTCGGCGTTCTCACCGAGCCAAGGCGGTGGCGCGTGCTGCCCTGTTCCTGGCCACTGCCGCGCTGTCCATGGTCCTACCGGTCGCAGGTCCGTCCGCCAGCGAACCCGACACGAATGACGTGCGGCGAGAAATACGGCTATCGCCGTCGGAGCATGACGCCATCCGCGCCGAGATGCGAACGCTCCTGCGATCGCTGGGGGCGGTCGTGCAAGGGCTGGTCGGCAATGACCTCCTCATGGTGGAGCGTGCCGCCCGCGCGGCGGGCACGGCGAGCGCCCTGGGGCCGGAGATCGCCCGCGGGCTACCGCCGGAGTTCGTGCAGCTCGATGCACGACTCCACCGGCGATTCGAGCAGATCGCCGAGGCGGCCCGGGCCGGCAAGAGCGCGGACCTCCTCAAGCGCGTGGCCAGCGTGACGGGATTCTGCGTGACATGCCACGACACCTATCGCGTCGAGCGTGCCCGCTAGGCGCCCCGCTCACGTGATCAATCCCGCGATGATCCCCGTCAGGAACACGCCGTCGAACGTGCCGGCGCCGCCGATGGAGACGATCGGCGCTCCCAGCTCCGCGATGCGGTGCAGGTTCGTGAGGTCGGCGCCGATCAGCGTGCCCATGGAGCCGGCGACGTAGGCGACCGGCGGCGCCCGCCGGAACGCCAGCACCAGGCCGACGGCGGCCGCCACCAGCGGCGGCAGCAGCATCGGCACCGCGATGCCGATGCCGGGCACGACGCGGGCCAGGCCATGGACGAGGACGGCGACGATCGCCGTGCCGATCAGCATCCGCGTCCGCATGCCCAGGCGCAGGAACAGGTAGAGCGACAGCAAGATCGGCAGCAGGCCGCCGCCGACGTTGATGGCAACCACCGTGGCGCCCGGCTCCACGGCCGGCGGCACGATGTACGTCCGCCCCATGATCGTGATCTCCTCGGGCGGCGTCAGCCGCGGCACGCTGACGCTGTAGAGCGGGATGTTGACGTGGCTGCCGAGCAGCGAGAGCAGCAGCACGGCGACCATGTAGCGCGGCCGCACGCCGATCTTGCGGTAGGCATAGGCCAGCACGCGCAGCTCGATCATGACCACCAGCAGGATCAGGAGGACGACGAAGCCCACCAGCAGCAACGGCAGCGCCAGCGGAAGGATCATGATCGCCTCCGGCTCACTCCACGTCGAGCTGGCCGGCGACGCTGCGGTGGCCGTCCGCGTCGCGGCGCAGGATGACCGCCTCGCCCATCCGCACCGTGCGCCCGGTGACATCGCTGACGACGCTGCCGTGCGTGACGAGCACCAGCGGCGGCCCGTCGGCATAGGCATCCATCCGCTCGCGCACCTGCGCGGCCAAGCGCTGGCGGATCTCGGTATCACGCAGCGCCCCCTGCAGCGGCATCCATACCTCCGCGCGGCCGAAGGCCAGCCGCGCCGTGTCCAGGCATCGGCAGCGCGGGCTGGAGAGCACGGCGCCGACGGTGACGCCGTGGGCGCGGAACGCCTCGCCCACGCGCCGGGCCTGGGCGCGGCCGGCGTCGTCGAGGTTGCGCTGGGTGGAGCAGTCGTCGAGGCGGGCGTCGGGCGGATCGTAGGCGCCGGGCGCGTGGCTGTGGCGGAGCACGACGACCACGCCCGGCGTGCGCAGCGCCTCCCAGGCAGCGTCCTGCGCCTGCGCGGGCGCGACGCCGAGGGCGGTGAGGGCGGCGAGCAGCAGCGCCCGCCTCATCGCGACGGCTCCGCCGGCATCGCCGGCTGCTCGACCACGCCGACGACGGCGTCGGGGCCGTGCCGGCGCCGCGCCATGGCCACCGCCTCCTCCACGCTGTCCGCCACGTCGAAGCCGAGGTGGCGCGGCACGTGGGCGTCGCGCGCGCCGGCGACGATCACGCGGCCGACGCGGCCGAGCCGCCGCAGCGGATGGGTGGCGAGCAGCCCGTGGATGGGATGGAAGGCGAAGCGGCGACGGTACGCCTCCACGTGCCCGGGATGCCGCGCAAAGCCGTCCTCGAACCGCGCCATGATCTCGTAGGGATCGCGCGTGACGGTCAGCACGCGCTCCCAGACCTCCGGATAGGAGGGGTGGTGCACGCGATCCCAGGCGTCGCGCACGGCGGCGGCCATCACGACCGTGCAGCCGGGCGTGCCGGCGGCGTCGATCATCCCGCCGAGGTAGCCGAGCCCCATCGAGACCAGCGTGAGGATCGGATTCACCGAGGCCCAGATCGCGTACGGGCTCGAGTCCGGCACGCCGTAGACGAGGACGTCGCAGGGCGCCGGCGCCGCCGCCCGGCGCGACGGGAAGCGCTGCGCCTGCAGCGCCAGCGCGGCGGCGCGCGTCTCGTCCACGCCGCCCGCCAGCACGTGGGCGGCCTCGAGCGGATTCGCCAGCAGCGTGTCGAGCTTGAAGACGCGGCGGCCCAGGCGGCGCTCGAGATGGTGGCCCATCTCGTCGAGCACGGCGTGCATGCGGTTGCGGTCGAGCGACATGGACATGCCGTCGGGCGTGTGGGTCACGCGGATCGTCTTCCAGGTCGACAGCCCCACGCACACCGACTTCCAGCCGCCGGTGAAGCCGCGGATGTAGTTGGTGTTGACGTAGACCGTCAGGTCGGCGTCGGCAACGTGGCGGCTGACCTCGACGGGATAGCCGTGCTCGGCGGTGGGGCCGAGGTCCACGATCTGGGCAGGATCCTCGGCGTCGTGGCACGACAGCCGCGCGCCGAACTCCTTCACCAGCGCCGGGTCGAGCAGGCGCTCGAGCTCGGCCGGGCGGCACATGCGGTGCAGCGCGTTGGCGCAGACCAGGCTCACCTGCGCCGGGGACACGCCGGCCTCGCCCAGTTCGCGCAGCACGGCGCGGATCGCGACAGGGCGGATGGGGCCGAAGGAGCCCGTGGTGTGATCGTCGAACGCGATGGTGACGCACGCGCCGGGCGTGACCGTGTCACGCAGCCGCGGCACCCCGCGCGGCGCCGCCAGCGCCGCCTGCACCGCGCCGGGCAGATCGACGACGGGCGCGAAGCCGCGCTCAGCCTCGCTGGAGAGCCGCCGCGTGTCGTCGGGCAGCGCGGCCGAGAGCGTGCCGTCGGCGTACGGGAGCGTGACCTCGATCACGGCGGGCAGTATCGCTCCGGAGCCGCCCGCGCGCGAGGACTGCGCTCAACGACGCCGGTGAAGCAGCTCGCACCAGCGGCGATTGTCGTCGCCGCCGGCCTCGTTGCTGCCGGACAGCCAGGCCGCCGCGCTCACCGCGCTGTCGTCCACACCGCCGCGCAGCGGCGAGTGCGAGTCGCACCAGCGCACGTCGAGGATGTCCCGGCTGGCATCAGCGTCCGGCTCGCAGCCCGGACAGTAGGTCCGGGCGATCACGGGAGTGTCCGCCAGGTAGTCCATGACGGGGTGACGACGGCAAAGGCCGTGCCGACGGCAGAGTTCTTTGCTGATGGGCACTTGGCTCGGGTCCCGACGTCGGCACGTTGACACACCAGGGAGATCACCCCATGATTCGGCATCTTTTCGACGAGGTGAGCCGTGAGCGCTCCCTGGGACTACCGTGACCCGCTCGAGGCCTCGCTGGCGGCCCAGGTCTCGGCCGCCGCGCTCATGGAGCACGTGCGCGCCATCGGCGGCCTGGAGCGTGAGTCCGGCAGCCCCGGCGAGGCGCAGGCGTTCGACTACATCGAGCGCGCGCTGAAGTCCTGCGGCGTCGAGGTCGAGCGCCGCGAGATCGAGGCCTACATCAGCCTGCCGCTGGAGGCGTTCCTCGCGCTGCCCGACGGCAGTCGCGTCGCCGGCCTCACGCACTCGTTCTCGACGTCGGCCGACGCGCTGCAGGGCGAGCTGGTGGACGTGGGCGACGGGCGCCCGGAGAACCTGGCGCGCGCCCGCGGAAAGATCGCGCTGGTCCGCGGGCTGGCCTCGCCGGGCAAGGCGTGGGCGTTACAGCAGGCCGGCGCGCTCGGCCACGTGCACGTGCTGATGGAGCACCTGCACAACATGATCGTCACCACCGTGTGGGGCACGCCGTCGCCCGACACGGCCGCGCGCATTCCCGCGATCCCGTGCCTGTCAATTCTGGGCGCCGACGGCGAGCGGCTGCGCGCGCGCCTGGCCCAGGGGTCGCTGCGTGTGGCGCTGACCACGCGCGTGCGCACGGGCTGGATGCCGATCCCGCACCTCGTGGGCGAGCTGGCCGGCCGGCGCGAGGACCGCTTCGTGCTGTTCTCCGGCCACGTGGACTCCTGGCACCACGGCGCCATGGACAACGGCAGCGCCAACGCCACGATGCTGGAGATCGCGCGGCTGCTGGCGGCGCGGCGCGACGCGCTCGGCCGCGGCATCCGCTTCGCGTTCTGGTCGGGGCACTCGCACGGCCGCTACGCCGGCTCGGCCTGGTACGCCGACCACGCCTGGCGCGAGCTGCACGCGCGCTGCGTACTCCACCTCAACGTGGACTCGACCGGCGCCCGCGGCGCCACCGACTACTCCGTGCTGCACGCGACCGAGGACGCGCAGCCCTTCGCCGAGCGGGTCGTGGCCGACGTCACCGGCCAGCGGGCGCGGGCGCGGCGTTTCTCGCGCGCCGGCGACCAGTCGTTCTGGGGCTGCGGCGTCCCGTCGGCCTTCATGTCACTCTCCGGCCTTCCCAGGCAGGACACCGAGCTGTCGCGCGCGATGGAGCGCCTCGTCGGCAGCGCCGGCTTCCCGTGGTGGTGGCACACGAAGGACGACACGGTGGACAAGATCGACGCCGACGTGCTCACGCTCGACACCCGGGTGTACCTGGCGACCGCGCTGCGCTGGCTGAACGCCCCGGTGCTGCCGCTGGACCACGGCCGCGCCACCGCCGCGCTGCTGGCCGAGCTGGAGGCGCTGCAGGCCGCCGCCGGCGCGCGCTTCGACCTGGGGCCGGCGCTGGAGACGTCGCGGGCGCTCGCCGAGCGGCTGCGGCGCGTGGGCGAGACGCTGGCGGCACTGCCGGCTGGCGTGCCGGCGGCCCGGCTGGAGGCGATCAACCGCGGGCTGCTGCGGCTGTCACGCGTGCTGGTGCCGCTGGCCTACACGACCGGCGACCGGTTCACCCACGACCTGGCGCTGCCGATCGCGCCGCTGGCCGGGCTGCAGCGCGCCCGCGAGCTCGGCGCGCTCGATCCCGACTCCGACGCCTTCAAGTTCGCGCGGGCTGCGCTCGTGCGCGAGCGCAACCGCGCCGTCCACGCGCTGGACTCGGCGCTGTCGCTCGCCGACGAGCTGCTCGAACAGGAGAGATGAGGTGCGGCCCCGGGGTCCGTGACTCGGGGCGGGTGCCAGGCGCTCGAGCGCCTCCAGGATGAGAACAATCATCGTCGCGGCGGCGGTGATGACCGTCCAGCAAACGTTCCAGTGCGTGTATCGAGGACCACCGCCGGCGCGCGCCACGACGACAGTGTCGCGCCGCTGGGCAGACAAGAGTATGGATCCGGTGGCGTATAGTCTGGGCCACGCGCCAGGGAGCGCCAGGAGGCCCGGGAAGCCATGATCACGAAGTTCTCCAACGTCTACGCCGGCCACGTCGATCTCGGCGACATGGGCCAGAACGCCACGCCCGCCAACGAGCGGCGCTACTCCAACGCGCACCTGGCCGGCGTGTTCGACAAGACGGAAAGCCTCGCCCAGTGCATGGACGAGCACGGCTATCACACGCTGTGGCTGGCCGAGCACCACTTCCAGCACGAGGGATACGAGGTGCTGCCGAACATCCTGATGATCGCCGTCCACCTGGCGCACCTCACGCAGCGGCTCCGGATCGGCTGCGGATTCAACATCACGCCCATGTGGCATCCGCTGCGGCTGGCCGAGGACTTCGCGGTCGCCGACATCCTCACCAGGGGCCGCACCGTGTTCGGCGTGGGCCGCGGCTATCACACGCGCGAGGTGGAGACGTTCGGCGCGCCGATGCTGGACCAGGAGGCCAACCGCGACCTGTTCGAGGAGCAGGTCGAGATCGTCATGAAGGCGTTCAACGAGGAGCGCTTCGCGCACAAGGGCACGCACTACACGCTGCCGCCCGAGGTCCCCTACCGCGGCTACACGCTCAAGGAGCTGACGCTGGTGCCGCGCCCGCTGCGGCTGCCGGTCGAGACGTGGCAGCCGGTCGTCAGCGCCGGCGCGCGCGGCCTCGACTTCATGATGAAGCACCGGATCAAGGGCCTGATCGGCGGCGGCGCCGCCACGATGGCCGAGAAGTCCATCTACGCCTTCAAGGAGGCCTCCGACCGCGCCGGCCTCCACTACAAGCTCGGCGAGGGGCTCAGCCTCGGCATCTTCTACTACCTGGCCGACTCGCGCGAGCGCGCGGTGCGAGACGTCACGCCCTACTACGAGGAGCACGTGAAGATGTTCGGCCCGCTGGGCTTCGTGCCCGGCATCACGCCCGAGCAGCTCGCCGCCTCCACGAAGCGCGGCGGCTGGGGCGCGGCCGGCGTGCCGAGCGTCGAGCACTACATGAAGGTGGGCGCGTGGTTCGCCGGGCCGCCCGAGGAGCTGGTCGCCTACCTGCGCGAGCTGGAGGCCAAGTACCCGGGCCTCGAGCACGTCCACCTGTCCAACAGCATGGGGACGCCGAAGGCGGTGATGCTCGAGCAGCTCGCGTGGCTGGGCAAGGAGGTCGTCCCACTGTTTGCGCGGCGCTGAGGGCCGCGCTACTCTCTGCGCCACCCGGAGGACAGGCCCCCATGCGCTACGAGATGATCTCGGCCGACTGCCACGTCGACCTCTGCTGGCTCCCGCCCGACCTCTTCACGCAGCACGCCGCGCCGGCGCTGCGCGAGCGCATGCCCCACGTCGTGGAGGGGCCGCGGGGGCCGATGTGGACGACGAAGGCCGGCGCCAACCTGGGCCGCGTCAACGGCATGGGCTCGGCCGGCCGCGAGTACGTGCCGGGCCGCATCCATCGCGCCGACCGCATGGCCGCCACCGGCCTCTACGACGACGGCAAGCGCGGCATCCGCCGCCTGACCGATCCCGCCCTGCGCATCAAGGACCAGGACCGCGACGGCGTGCAGGCCGAGGTGCTCTACGGCGTGCTCGGCGCCAGCAGCCGGCTGAACGATCCCGAGGCCGCCGTCGAGGTCATGCGCGTCTACAACGAGTGGCTGGCCGACTTCTGCTCGACGCATCCCGGGCGCTTCGCGGGGCTGGCGTCCATTCCGAACAATCCCATCGACGCCGCCATCACCGAGGTCGAGCGCGTGGCCAAGCGGGGCGCGTGCAAGGGCCTGGACATCGCCAACTCGCCCGACCTCAAGCCGCTCTGGGATCCGCACTGGAACCCGCTGTGGGAGGTCATCAACGCCTCCGGGCTGCCGCTGCACTTCCACACCGTCGGCGGCTTCGTCCCCGACCACATCCGCAAGATCGTCCTCATCGGCTCCGATCCCACGCGCGCCAGCGCGCCCGACGCGCCGAAGGTGGACCTGCCGGTGGCGCGGGCGGCCTTCGCCGTCAACATCACCGCGTTCCAGCTCAACATGTCCAGCGTGCTCACCTCGATGATCTTCGCCGGTGTGCTCGAGCACTACCCGCGCATGCGGCTGGTGCTGGGCGAGTCGGGCATCGGCTGGATCCCCTACGTCCTCTGGCGCATGGACGCCGAGTGGGAGGATCAGTTCAAGGACCTCTCGCTGAAGATGCCGCCCAGCGAGTACTGGAAGCGGCAGTGCTGGGCGACGTACCAGACCGATCCGATCGGCGTGAAGCTGCTGGACGAGCTGGGCGCCGACAAGATCATGTGGGGCTCGGACTTCCCGCATCCCGACGGTGTCTGGCCGGACTCGAAGGAGTATGTCGAGCGCGAGCTGGGTCACCTGCCGGCCGAGACCCGCCGCAAGATCGTCTGCGACAACGCGGCGCGCCTGTACGGCTTCGGAGCCTGACATGCTGGTCCTGCGAAACGGCACGCTCATCGACGGCACCGGCCGCCCGCCGGTGCGGGACGCCAGCCTCGTCATCAACGACGGCCACGTGGAGGCGGTCGTCACCGGGCCGGCCTCGAACTGGGCGCCCAGCGCCGAGGTGATCGACGTCGGCGGCGCCACGATCCTGCCCGGGCTCATCGACTGTCACGACCACCTGGCGCTGCACAGCTACGACCTGGCCGCGCGCTGGGAGCTGAGCGAGCGCGGCAGCACGCGCCACCTGCGCACGGCGCGCGCGATCGAGAAGACGCTGGCCATGGGCTACACGACGGTGCGCGACGCCGGCGGCCTCGACGCCGGCTTCCGCGCGGCGATCGAGGATGGCTTGCTCACCGGGCCGCGCCTCTTGACCGCGGTGGCGATCATCTCCCCGATCGGCGGCATCGGCGACCGCGTCAGCCCGTCGGGCCACGAGGCGTGCATCATCCCCAACGACCCGGCGCTGCCGCGCGGCGTCGCCAACGGCGTGGAGGAAGTGCGCCGCGTGGTGCGCACGATGATCCGCTCCGGCGCCGACGTCATCAAGTGCGCGACGACCGGCGGCGCCTCCTCGCGCACCGGCCACGGGCCCAAGGACCCGGCCTTCACGCTGGACGAGATGCGCGCGCTGTGCGACGAGGCCCACATGCAAGGTCGCAAGGTGATGTGCCACGCCCTCGGCGGCCCCGGCCTGCGCGTGGCCCTGCAGGCCGGCGTGGACTCGGTCGAGCACGGCTGCTACCTCGACGAGGATCCCGACCTCATCCCCATGATGGCCGAGCACAAGACGTTCTTCGCGCCCACGCTGCTCGTGTACGAGTACCACAGCGAGTCCAGGGCCCCGCACGTGCGCGAGCGCTCGCGCGCGCTGCGCGAGCACCACCGCGAGTCCATCCGCCGCGCGCTCGCCGCCGGCGTGCGCGTCGTGGCCGGCACCGACGCCGGCGGCCACGGCCATCCGCCCAACGCGGGCGAGCTGCCGCTGCTCGTCAACGCCGGCCTCACGCCGATGCAGGCGCTCCAGGCGGCCACCGGCTGGGCGGCGGCGTGCGTCGGGCTCGAGCGCGAGATCGGCACGCTGGAGAAGGGCAAGCGCGCCGACGTGGTCGTCTACCAGGGCGACGCGCTCGCCGACGTCAAGGGCCTGGCCGATCCCGCGCGCGTCCGTCTCGTCGTCAAGGACGGCTCGATCGCCGTCCGTCGCTGAGCGCGGATGGAGTTCGGGTTCACCGCCGACGAGCGGGCGTTCGCCGGCGAGGTCCGCCGTTTCCTGGCCGACAACCCTCCCGAGCGCTTTCCGCTGGACGGCGTGGACGCCGGCTACGGCTCCGGCGCCCACTCGCGCGCCTTCATGCAGGCGCTGGGCGCGCGCGGCTGGCTCGGCATGTGCTGGCCGAGGACGCACGGCGGCGAGGAGCGCCCGATGTTCCACAAGCTGGTGCTCTTCGAGGAGCTGGCGCTGGCCGGCGCGCCGTTCGGCCCGCTGGCCGGGTCCTGGCAGACCGCCGACGCGATCATCGAGTACGGCACCGAGCGGTTGCGCCGCGAGCTGCTGCCCGCCATCGCACGTGGCGAGGCCACGTTCTGGCAGGGCTACAGCGAGCCCGGCGCCGGCTCGGATCTCCTCTCGCTGACGACCGAGGCCAAGCGCGACGGCGATTCCTGGATCATCCGCGGCCACAAGATCTGGTCGAGCCACGCCGGCATCTCCAACTACGGTCTCGTCTTCGCGCGCACGAGCCGCGAGGCGCGCCGCTCGAAGGGTTTCAGCATGTTCGTCGTGCCCAACGGCACGCCGGGCATGGACATCCGCCCGATCAGGAGCCTCACGGGCGACGTCTATCACTACGAGGTCTTCCTCGACGACGTCCGCGTGCCGGCCGACATGATGCTGGGTCCCGAGGGCGAGGGCTTCATCGCCCTGCTCAACGGCCTCGACTCCGACCGCTTCTGGGGCCGCTTCTACAAGGCGCCCGCGCTCAAGCGCGTGCTCGGCCAGCTCGTGCAGTACGCGAACACGACCACGCGCGGCGGCGCGCCGCTGGCGCGCGACCCGGGCGTGCGCCGCCGCCTGGCCTCCATGGCCGCCGAGCTGGAAGCGCTGCGGCTGATGTTCTATCGCGCCGCGTGCCTGATGCGCGACGGCGCGCCGATCACCTACGAGACTGCGGTCGCCAAGGTCTATGCCGACGAGACGGGCCAGAAGCTCGCGCGCCTGGGCATGGACCTGCTGGGCCCGTGGGGCCCGCTGCGCCGCGGCTCGCACGAGGCGCGCATCGGCGGCGACATCTCTCACGCCTACCTCACGAGCCTGGGCCACACGATCGCCGGCGGCACCGCCGAGGTGCTCCGCACGACCGTGGCCACGCGCGGCCTCGGCCTGCCGCGCGGCTGACGTGGACTTCACGCCCTCGCGCGACCAGCAGCTGCTCGTTGCGACGGCGCGCGAGTTCTTGAAGAAGCACTGCCCGATCGCGGTCGCCCAGCGCCTGGCGCTGGACGGCCGCGGGCTCGACCCCGCGCTCTGGCGCCAGATCGCCGAGCTCGGCTGGCCGGGCCTGCTGATCCCGGCCGAGCACGGCGGCTCCGACGGCTCGCTGCTCGACGTCGCGCTGCTGATGGAGGAGATGGGTCGCGCGGCGCTCCCCGGCCCGTTCGTCGTCAGCAGCGTGGTGGCGACGTCGCTGCTGCTGGCCGCCGGCAGCCGCGAGCAGC
>DASSLH010000272.1:0-2235 GCA_035689625.1 Candidatus Methylomirabilota bacterium
GCCGCCACCAGCTGGTTGAACGTCGTGTGGATCCGTCCGGTCGCCGGGTTGACGAGCGCCGGCAGCGCGTCGGCGTAGGTGCCCTTGAGCTTGGACAGCATGCGGTGCTCGAGGACCTTGCCGGGCAGCGGGTGCGCCAGCGCCAGCTCGGTCAGCACGTCGGCGTCGGTCGAGTAGCCGGTCTTGGTCCGGCGGCCGCCGCGCAGCTGCAGCGTGTCGAACAGGATGTGGGCGAGCTGCTTGGGCGAGGCGATGGTGAACTCCTCGCCGGCCAGCGCGTAGATCTCGCGCGTGAGGTTGTCGAGGTTGCGCTCCAGCTCCTTGGCGAACGCCTCCAGCCGCTCGGGCTCCACGCGGATGCCCAGCTGCTCCATGTCGGCCAGCACCGGCACCAGCGGCCGCTCGATCTCCTCGTAGATGCGCCGCAGCGCGCGCTCCTCGAGCTCGGCGGCGGCGTGCTTCCAGAACCGCGCGGTCCAGCGCGCGCGCTCGCCCAGCACGGCGCCGAGCGCGTCGTCCACCACCCGCGGACCGGCGGCGGCCGGCAGCGTGGGCGGACACTCGCCCAGCGACTCCATGCAGACCTCGTCGAGCTTGTAGGTGGCGCGCGCGGGATTGAGCAGGTAGGCGGCCAGCGCGGTGTCGTCGGCCGGCGGCGGCGCCGGCTGCGAGGGCAGCCAGGCCTCGAGCAACGGCTTGGCGTCGTGCACGATCAGCGGGCGCTCGCCGAGCGGCGGCGCCCCGGTGGTCCAGGCGGCGCCGGCGGCCGGGTGGAAGAGGCCGAGGGCCCCAATGCGCGGCAGCGGCGGCCGCGCGTCGCCCACCCACTCGACGGCCAGCGGCGCGCCGGCCGGCACGCGCGCCAGGTACTCGGCCAGCGCGGCGGCGCCGTCGAGGCGCTCGACCGGCTCGGCGCTGACCGCCACCTGCGTCGCCGGCAGCTCCTTCACCAGCCGCGTGAACTCCATCTCCATCCAGAGCGCGCGCAGCTTCACCCAGTCGGGCTCGACGCGGCGGAACGCGTCGACGTCGAGCGTGACCGGCGCGCTGTGCGACAGCGAGGCCAGCTCGCGCGAGAGCAGCGCCTGCTTGCGGCTGGTGGCCAGCGTCTCGCGCAGCTTGCCGGGCACCAGCGTGAGGTTCTCGTACAGGCGCTCGACGGAGCCGAACTGCGTGATCAGCTTCACGGCGGTCTTCTCGCCCACGCCCTTGACGCCGGGGATGTTGTCGATCGCGTCGCCCATGAGCGCCAGCACGTCGGCGATCTGGCCCGGCTCCACGCCCCAGCGCTCCCGCACCCTGGCCTCGTCGTACACGACCTTCTCGCCGGTGCGGCCGAGCACCGAGAGCACGCGCACGCGCGGCCGCACCAGCTGCAGCAGGTCCTTGTCGCCGCTGACGACGACGATGTCGAGGTCGGGCTGCTGCAGCGCCTGGTCCACCAGCGTGGCCAGCACGTCGTCGGCCTCGTAGCCGGGCACCTCGATCACCGGCGTGCGCAGCGCCTCGAACAGCCGCCGCACGTACGGCAGCTGACGCGCGAGATCGTCGGGCATCGCGGTGCGCGTGGCCTTGTACTCGGTGAAAAGCTTGTCGCGGAAGGTCGGGCCCGGCGGGTCCAGCGTGATGCCGAGGTAATCGGGCCGCTCCTCGCGGATCAGCTTCCACAGCATCGTGCTGAGGATGAGCACCGCGTGGCTCGGCACGCCCTTGGACGTGGAGAGGTAGCCGACCGCGTGGTAGGCGCGGAAGATGTGCGAGTGGCCGTCGACGACGTAGAGGCTAGGCACGCGCGAACACCTGCTGGTAGGCCGCGCGCACGGCGGCGGTGCGCTCGCGATAGGCGGCCAGGAAGGCCTCGCGCGAGGGCAGCCCCAGCGCGCTGGCCACGCGGGCCGGCATGGGGCCGGCCAGCTCCAGCGTGTCGGTCGGGCGCGCGCCCAGCAGCCGCAGCGCGGCCGAGACGCGGCGCAGGAAGCGGTAGTGCTCCACGAGCGCGGCGGCGGTGTCGGCGGCCAGCGCGCCGGCGCGACCCAGCGCACGCAGCGCCGCCGTCGTGGACGGCCGCCGCACGTCGGGATGACGGGCGCCGTGGACGAGCTGCAGGCCCTGGGCGAGGAACTCCACGTCCACCAGGCCGCCGCGCCCCAGCTTCACGTGCCAGCGGCCCGGCGTCTCCTTGCCCAGCTCGACCTCCATGCGCGTGCGCACCTCCCCGATCTCCTTGAGCGCGCT
>DASSLH010000273.1:0-3021 GCA_035689625.1 Candidatus Methylomirabilota bacterium
TCCCTCCGTGCGGCGCAGTTCGCGGCGGTGTCACGGTCGTCCCTCCGTGCGGCGCAGTTCGCGGCGGTGTCACGGTCGTCCCTCCGTGCGGCGCAGCTCGCGCCCGCGCGCGATCGCCGCCTCCGCGTCCCAGCCGAGCGCGCGCGCGACGGCGGGGTCGTCGTAGCGCCCCAAAGATGTGAGCATCTGCGCCAGCTGGTCGGCGGCGCCGGCACGAGCGAGCAGCGCCCGTCCGCGCGGCCGCCTGCCCAGCGCTATCAGCGCCATCATGCCGCAGCGCTGGAAGACGGGCGCGGCAGCTACGAACTCGCTCAGCGCGTCATGGGTGGGTGGGTTGTGCTTGTGCGTATCCACTGCTTGCCGATTCGATTCGTTCGCCGCATGAATAGTTACGGGCGTGAATGATTTAGCATTTAAATCATTCCGGTCGGAACAAATTGTTTGTCGTGTCGGAATTGTCGTCGTGTCGGAACGAACTGTCGTCGTGTCGGAAACGAATTGTCGTCGTTAGACAACGACGACAAGCCCACGCGCCACCGCCAAGGTACCAGCGCGCCGGCCTGTTTGGCTGTACAGCCAGGGTCTCGGGCCGCTTTGGGTTCAGCCGTCGCCAAAGGGCGCCAGCGGCACGCCGTGATCGCGTTCGCGCATCCCCAGCTCGTAAGCGGCGCCGTGCGCAGTGTGCAGCGTGCGGGCCGCGCCGCCGCGCGGGCGGACGTTGAGCGAGAGGCTGGCGACCGAGCAGTTGACGACGTCGTGCTCGCCGGCGCGCTCGGCCGGCACGCTGCCGGCACTGGGCTCGCCGGCCGGCACGTCCGACTTCGAGCCGTCGCCGTGCCTGCCGGGGTCGGCATAACGCCAGCCGGCGGCGGCCCCGGGCGGGTTGTCCACGTGGGCTTCGACCAGCAGCCCGCCCTCGCCCGGCAGCGTTAGCGAGCAGCGAGCAGCGCTCTCGGCGACCCGGACGCCGCGCGCGCCGAGGCCGCCCAGGCGCAGCCGCCGGCCGTCGAGCGAGATGGCGCCGCTGGCCATCCACGGCGTCAACCGCCCGGCTATCAGCACGCGCCCGAGCGCCACGTCGAGCCAGGCGGCGCCGTCCTCGGCGAAGTCGATGCCGTGCAGCCAGATCCAGCGCTCGGCGTGCTCGGCCCCCCAATTGTGGCCGACCATCCCGCGCCAGCCGCGCAGCTCGATCGTGCGGTCGGGCAGATCGATCGTCCCGTCGAAGCTGGCCGCCGGCGCCGGCGAGGTGAGCTTCGTGCGCGGCAGCGGCGCCCGATACAACCACGACTGCTTCAGATGCCGCAGTTCCGGCTCGGCGCCCGATATGAGCAGCGACCAGCGCGCCGGCCCGCAGCGCCCGTCGGCCGCCGTCGGACCAAGGCGCCCGCCATCGCTCGCGCGGCCGGCCACGGCGTCCTTCTGCTCCACGCCACCGCCGTCGCTGTCCTGCTCGTCGCCGCTGCCCTGCTGGCTGCCACTGCTCTGCTCGCTGCCGCTGCCCTGCTGGCTGCCGCTGCCCTGCTGGCTGCCGCTGCTCTGCTCGCCGCCACTGCTCTGCTCGCCGCCGGTGACGCCGGCGAGCGCGCCGGCTGCCTCGACGTTGGGGCCGATCTGGATCCAGCCGCCCGCCGGCACCGCCAGCTCGGGCGTCGTGTGCTTGTGCATGAACGGCGCGCCAAGCCGAGCGTCGAACACGGTGCACCACAGCGACCCCTGCGGCGGCCGGTCCGGACGCTTGTGCACCGTGTAGCGGAGCCACACGCCGACCGGCTCCTGCGGTGAGACCGCGCGCAGGTAGAAGGACTCGTACATCCCCTTCTCGATCGGTGTGTGAGCGAAAACCGGCTCGACCGTCATCGCGCGATCGTAACCGCCGCGGCCGCGGCAAGCTGCGAGGATCACGCCCGTGAGAGACGAGCCGCTGGTCACGCTGCCCCCCGCGCTGCTGGTTCACGGCGCCGGCGGCGACGGTCGCTGGGTGATGGGGGTGGACGGCGGCGCCACCAAGACGCTGGCCGCCGTGCTCGACCTGCAGGAGCGCAGCCTGCACCTCGGCCACGGCGCATCCAGCAACGCCGACGCCGTCGGCGCGCGCGCCGCCACCGAGTCGCTGCTGCGCGCCACCGACGAGGCGCTCGACCGCGCCGGCATCGGCCCCGAGCGGTTGGACGGAGCGGTGCTGGCGGTGGCCGGGACCGACACCGAGGCGATCGCCGCGCACGTGCGCGCCGTGCGTCCCGGCGGCTGGGTGGTGGTCAACGACGTGGTCGGCGCCTGGGCTGTGGCCACCGGCGCCCGCCCCGGCGTCGGCGCGATCTCCGGCACCGGCAGCAACGTGTTCGGCGTCGGGCGGGTCGGGGCCGAGACACGCAGCTGGCGCGCCGGCGGCTGGGGGCACATCCTCGGCGACCAGGGCAGCGGCTACTGGCTGGCCACACGCTCGCTGCGCGCCGCGCTGGCCGACCGCGACCGCTCGGGCCCGCGCACGGCGCTCAGCGAGGCGGCGGTCGAGTTCTTCGGCGCGCGCAGCATCGAGGCGCTGGCCACGCTCGTCTACGCCAAGCCGCTGAGCAAGGGCGAGATCGCCGCCTTCGCGATCGAGACCGCGCGGGTCGCGCACGGCGGCGACGAGGTCGCCTGCGCTCTGTACGAGCGCGCGGCGCGGGAACTGGGCGCCCAGATACGGGCGGTGATCGAACAGACAGGTCTGGTAGGGAAGTTCCCGGTCGGCCTGATCGGCAGCGCCTTCAAGGCAGGCGCCGTGTTCGTGGCCCCGCTCGCCGCGCAGATCGAGCAGGCGGCTCCGCAGGCGAGCGTGTCGGTGGTGCAGACGGCGCCGGTCGGTGGCTGCCTGCTGCTGGCGGCGCGCCTAGCCGGACGC
This sequence comes from Candidatus Methylomirabilota bacterium, assembly GCA_035689625.1. Lineage (GTDB taxonomy): Bacteria > Methylomirabilota > Methylomirabilia > Rokubacteriales > CSP1-6 > AR5. The sequence goes on from DASSLH010000273.1 coordinate 2,885, forward strand.
GACGGCGAGCTGGGCGGCGAGCAGCTGCGTCGGCTGCTGGACGACTTGCTTGCGCGCGAGGGCGCGTTCAGGGAGTAGAGCTCCGGCACCGGTCTCGATGAGCAGGACGGACGAGCAGGTGGGGACAGCGGGTGGAC
>DASSLH010000274.1:0-2589 GCA_035689625.1 Candidatus Methylomirabilota bacterium
GTGCACCTCCACGAAGGCCTGGCTGATGGCATCGGCCATCTGCTGGTGCGCGCTCTCGCGCTGGGCGCGGAACGCCGCCACCTGGGCGGGATCGAGCGTGTCGCCCTCGAAGAGGGTCAGCGCCTGGTCCATCTGCGCGCGATGGTCCTGCCGCTGGGCGTCCATCGCGGCGAACACGCGGTCGCGCGAGGCGTAGATCGCCGTGCGCTGCTCGGGCGTCACGTTGGCGGCGGCCAGCGCGTCATCGATCATCGCGAAGGCCATGCGCCGCATCATCGGCGCGTGCCCACCCCCGCCCGGCCCCTGCGCGAACGCCACCACGCTGCCCACCATGGCCACACCCAGCACGCCCGCCAGCGCTCCGAAGATCGTCCGTCGACTCAGCATGTCGTCCTCCCTTGGCAGTCCGGAGAGGGCCCGGCTGCAAGGACGAGCCTCGCGCCGCCGCGTAAAGGAGGTATGTGGCGAATGTAAAGATTTGTGAGCGCGCCCGCGGCGCCGCCCGAGCTCAGCGCTTCTTCGGCGGATGCGCGCGCACAGCGGCCTCGTTGACGTCGGTGCCCCACCCCGGCCGCGTCGGCAGCATCAGGTGACCGTCCTTGACGTCCGGCCGGTGCGTGACGAGCTCGTCGTACCAGGGCACGGTGTCGGGATCGATCTCCATGATGCGGAGGTTGGGCACGACCGCGCAGAAGTGGGCGTTCATCAGCGTGGCCAGGTGGCCGTAGAAGTTGTGGGGCGCCACGTTGACCTCGTAGGCGTCGGCCATGGCGGCGATCTTCACGGACTCCGCCACGCCGTTCCACGGCGTGTCGATGATCGCCACGTCGACGGACTGCGCCTCGAAGAACGGCCGGTAGTCGCGCCGGCCGAACAGGCACTCGCAGGACGCGACCGGCATGTTCACGCGGGAGCGCAGGTAGGCCAGCGCCCGGGCGTCGCGCGTGTCCATCTCCAGCCAGAAGATGTCGACCGGCTCGAGGGCGCGCGCGACCTCGAGGAAGCCCTCCGTCTTGAAGTTGAAGTTCAGGTCCACCAGGATGTCCACGTCCGGCCCGGCGCCCTCGCGGAAGGCGGCCAGCTGCTCGCGCACGGCCTTCAACACGTGGCGGTCGGCGTTCAGCTCGGGGAAGCCGGGGCCGCGCCGCGCGAAGCCCGGCGAGTGCAGGTAGGGGTCGGCGCCGAGCACGAACACGTTGGTCTTCAGCGCCGTGTAGCCGCGCGCCACGACCTCCCGGGCGGCGTTCACGCAATCCTGAAGACTGCGTAGCGGCGGGATCTGCATCTCCTTCGACCACTGCAGGCGATACGTCCCGCAGTGCGACCAGTACAGGCGAATGCGGTCGCGCAGGGGCCCACCCAGCAGCTCGTAGACCGGCACGCCGAGCGCCCTCGCCTTGAGGTCGAGCAGCGCGTTCTCGATGGCGCCCAGCGCCTGCTGCACGACGCCGCCGGCCGCCTGCCGGCGCACGGCGTAGAGCTGGGTGACGATCGCCTCGTACGCGCGCGGGTCGCGGCCGATCACCAGCGGCGCCAGCCCGTCGATCACCGCCGAGACGCCGAGCCCGCCGAAGGATTCGTTGTACTCGCTCCAGCCGACGAGGCCGTCGTCGGTCGTGAGCTTGAGGAAGTCGAAGTTGCGCTGGCCGGCGTCCGCGTGCAGGTGCTCGAGGCTGGTGATCTTCATGGCGCGGTAGCTTGCCACCACAACCGGCCGCCCTCAAGCTCCGCGACCTCAGCCTCCTGCCTGACGGCCTCCATCGGCGGGCGGGATGTTCGTGTAGACGATCGTGCCATCGCGCTCGACGATTCGACGAATCCCGCCCGGCAGCTCGATGAACCGGACGGGCGCCCCGTAGAAGCGCATCACGCGCGCGACGTACTCGCGGGTTTCCGGATATGGCGGCACGCCGCCGTAGTCAGCCACCGCCTTCTCACCGGCGTTGTAGGCCGCGACGGCCATGCGTGGATCGTGGCGGAAGCGCTCGAGGAGCGCGCGCAGGTGGCGGACGCCGCCGTCGATGTTCTGGTGAGGGTCGAAGCAATTGCGGACGCCGAGAATCGCCGCCGTCTCCGGCATCAGCTGCATAAGTCCGCGCGCGCCCTTGCCGGAGACCGCGCGGGGATCGAATCCTGATTCGGCTCGAATGATGGCCCAGACGAGCCGCTCCGGCACCGCGTAGCGTCGGGCCGCCGCACCGATCTCCCGGGAATAGTCTGGCGCGGCGGGCGCGCCCGGCGTCTCGGCGGAGCCAGGAGCCGCCCCGGTGATCGCTATGCCGACGGTGAGAACGACCAGCCAACGGCGCATGGCCGGCTTCCAAGGCAAAACGGGTACCGAATCCAGGAGGTCAGGTGTGACGCGGATTTCGGGGCTCGCTGGACAGAAACTGGCCTGGTGAATCCGTGACCGACGAGAGCAGTCTTGAGCCAGCCGTCCACGCGCGCACGAGCCCGTGTCACGCCAGCGCGCCGCGGAGGAACAGCGCGCCGAGCGTGGCCTGGTCGAGCCCGGCGGCGCCGTCGTAGATGATGCGGCCCACGCGCATGACGATGGCCCGCGAGGCGACCTCCATGGCCTTGCGCGTG
>DASSLH010000275.1:0-3157 GCA_035689625.1 Candidatus Methylomirabilota bacterium
CCACCGCCGCCGCCCGCGCGACGCGCGATCACCACCCGTCGCGGACCAGCCGCGCCCAGCGCGGGCGGGCCGCGCGAGCGCTGCCGGCGGTCGGCATCCCGGCGGGTGCCCGCGACGTCGAGCTCGACGTCGGCGGCCGCGCGGTGTGGCTCACCAACCTCGACAAGGTCTTCTTCCGGCAGACCGGCGCCACCAAGCGCGACCTGCTGCAGTACTACGCCGACGTGGCCGCCGTGCTGCTGCCGCACCTGCGCGACCGGGCCATGGTCATGAAGCGCTATCCCAACGGCGCCGACGGCGAGTTCTTCTTCATGAAGCGGGCGCCGAGGCCGCGGCCGGAGTGGATCGAGACGTGCGCGATCGAGCACGCCTCCGGCAACGTCATCGATTTTCCGGTCATCAACGACGTGCCGGCGCTGCTGTGGGTCGTCAACCTGGGCTGCATCGATCTCAACCAGTGGTACGCGCGCTGCGACGACGTGGACCGGCCCGACTACCTGCACTTCGACCTCGACCCCGTCGGCGAGGTGCCGTTCGGCGCCCTGCGCGAGGCGGCGCTCGTCGTGAACGAGACCCTGCGCGCGCTCGGCATGCCGACGTTCGTGAAGACGACCGGCTCGCGCGGGCTGCACGTCTACGTGCCGATCGTGCGGGGTCCCACGCAGAAGGACGTGTGGACCGTCAGCAAGACGATCTCGCTGGACCTGGCGCGTCGGCATCCGAAGCTGCTGACCGCCGTCTATCGCAAGGAGCTGCGACCGGCCGGGCGCGTGCTGGTGGACTACAACCAGAACGCGTGGGGCCGCACGCTGGCCTCGGTCTACTCGGTGCGGCCGCGGCCGCGGGCGACGGTGTCCACGCCGGTGACCTGGGACGAGGTGACGCGCGGCTTCGACCTGGACGACTTCCGGATGGACAACGTCCCCGCGCGCCTGCGCCGGGTCGGGGACCTCTGGGCGCCGCTCAACGCCGCCCGCGGCCGCTTCGACCTCCGTCGCTTGGGTTGACGAGGGCCGCCCCGGCTCCGCCGGGGCGGCCCGAGCGTTGGGGGTTTGGGGGCCATCTCGGGGCCCCCATGTGGATCAGGCGGCGCGCTTCTCGCCGGGGCCGTCGTCGGCGATACCGGCGGTCCAGCGCTCGCGCTCGGCGGGGGTCATGTTGCCCTCGGGCGCCAGGCGGGGGTCGGTGTAGCCCCACTGCTCGACGTCCACCAGGTACTGGGCCCGCGAGATCAGCGTGCCCTGGCAGGCGCGCGCGGGGGCCGAGCGCGTCAGCTCCGTGTCCAGCCGTCCCATCAGCTCGCGCATGACGGCCGCCGGCACCCGCGCGCGCTCGCACGGATAGATGAAGCCGAAGACCACCAGGTGGTGGAGCAGCACGCGCCAGTGCGCGCCGAAGCGGCCGACCAGCCGCGGCCAGTCGAGCGTGTCGGCGCCGGCGCGCAGCAGGTGGGCGACGTCGCCGCCGTCGTAGCGCTCGCGCTCCATGACGAACGACTTGGACCAGATCATCTCCTCGGGCGGGATGAGCCGGACCTGGACGTCCAGCACGGTCTCGGGCACCCCGTAGCGGAACCAGCGGTCGTCCACCAGCGCGACGCCGTTGCCGGAGCTGAAGATCAGGTCCACGACGTCCTCGCCGCAGCGCGCCTTGGCGAGCCAGTGCGGGAACGACAGCTCGCTCCGGCACCCGGCCGCCGCGAGCATGGCCAGCGCGCGCTCGACGTCACGCGGGTGCACGAAGATGTCGAAGTCCTTGGTGTGCCGTCCGATGCCCGTGTAGCGCTCGAAGGCGTAGGCGCCGCCGACCAGGAACGGGATCGCGCGCGCGTTCAGCTCGTGCATGACGCGGCAGTAGAAGTCCCGCGAGACGGGATCGAGCGCGGACTCGGCGACGCTCATGCGGCGGCAGCGGCGGCGGCCGGCTGCTCCTGGGGCACGGGGATCTCGAGCAGGTGGAACGGCGGGCGATCGGCGATGAGGGCGCGCAGGACCGGCAGCGCGACGTTGTAGACCGGCACGCCGCCCGTCGTCACGCCCTCGGGGGCGCCGTGATGCGCGTGGCCGTGGAACGCCGCGAACGCGCCGTAGCGGTTGATCGGCTCCTCCAGCCGGCTGGAGCCCAGGAACGGAATGACCTCGGCCGGCTCCGGGTCCACCGTGGCCCGGATCGGCGAGTAGTGCAGCACGGCCACGCGCCGGGCGGCGTGGATGCGCGCCAGCGCCGCCTCCAGCTTCAGCGCCTCCTCGACCGATTCCCGCACGAAGCGCTTGAGGACGGGCTCGCCCCACGACTGCAGCGCGCGATCGCCGAAGCCGCCGGCGAAGCCCTTGACGCCGGCGAAGCCGACGCCGTTGATCTCCACGAAGTCGCCGTCGAGGATGCGCACGCCGGCCTCCCCCAGCAGGGCGCGCACCTCCTCGACGTGCCCCGACTCGTAGTCGTGGTTGCCCAGCACCGCGACGATCGGGATCTTCACGGTGCCGGTGATCTCGCGGGCGAGCACGCGGGCCTCGTCGGGCAGGCCGTAGTCCGTGAGGTCGCCGCACAGCACGAGCACGTCGGCGGCCTCCGAGGCCTGGCCCAGCAGCGGCTGCAGCGCGCCCTGCGAGTCCTTGCCGCAGTGCAGGTCGCCGATGGCGGCGACGCGCACGACGCCGACGTTCAGCGCCATGCGCCGCTCTCGCCGACCGCGGGCCGGGCGCCGCGCAGCTGCGCGGCGACCCGCGCGAGGTCCTCGCCGCTGACGCTCTCGGGATCGGCGCCGAACAGCGAGGCCACGCCGTGACCGAGGGCGCCGCCGGCGGGCCGGTAGGTGAGCCGCACGTCCACCCGGGTCGCGCCAGGCCCCACCGGCTCGAAGCGCACGGTGCCGCTGTGCTCGACGAGCGAGCCCTCCACCGTGCGCCAGCTCAGGCGCTGGCTGGGCACCCGCTCGGTGATCTCGGCGTCCCACTCGACCGGCACGCCGCCCGGCCCGCTCACCGTCCAGTGGCTGCGATTGCCGCCCACGTTGCGCACCTCGCGCACGTAGGACATGAAGCGCGGGAAGTTCTGCACGTCGTTCCAGAACTCCCAGACGCGCTCGACCGGCGCGTCGATCGTCACGCTCCGCGCGACCTCGATGCCCTGGCCGCCGTCGAGCGCGCGCCGGCCG
>DASSLH010000276.1:0-9813 GCA_035689625.1 Candidatus Methylomirabilota bacterium
CGCAGCAGGCCCGCGCGCGGCGCCGGCGCCTCGACCGCCAGCGGCAGCGCGGCGACGGCCTCAGGCGCCATCGGCAGCGCCCGGGATGCGGATGCGCGGGTTCAGCACGGTGTAGGAGATGTCCACCAGCAGGTTGATCAGCACGTAGGACGACGCGGTGATGAGGACCACGCCCTGCACGACGGGATAGTCGCGCGTGAACACGGCCTCGACGATCAGCCGGCCGAAGCCGGGCAGCACGAAGATCGACTCGGTCACGACGGCGCCGCCCATGAGCGCGCCCACCTGCAGGCCGAGGATCGTCACGACCGGGATGAGGCCGTTGCGCAGCGCGTGGCGGACGACGACCGAGCGCTGGGCCAGGCCCTTGGCCCGGGCCGTGCGCACGTAATCGGCGGTCAGCACCTCGATCATCGCGTTGCGCGTCTGGCGCATGAGCACCGCCGCCAGCCCGGCGCCGAGCACGAAGGCCGGCATCACCATGCGCTCGAGGTTGCCGAGCGGGTCGGCGGCGATCGGCACGAAGCCGGACGCGGGCAGCCAGCCCAGCCGCACCGACACGAGCAGGATCAGCATGATGCCGAGCCAGAAGTTCGGGATGGACACCCCGCACAGCGAGGCGCCGCTGGCCAGGATGTCCCAGGCGCTGTTGCGGTGCACGGCCGCGAGCACGCCGGCCGGGATGGCGATGGCCAGGGCGACCAGCACCGCCAGGCACGCCAGCTCGATCGTGATCGGCAGCTTGATCGCCACCGTCCAGGCCACCGACTGTCGCGTGCGGATGGACTCGCCGAGGTCGCCGCGCAGGGCCAGCGCGGCCCAGCGCAGGTACTGCACCGGGATCGGGTCGTGCAGGCCGTACTTGGCGCGGATGTCCTCGAGGCCGGCGGCGTCGGCGTCGGTCCCCGCCAGCACCCGGGCGGGGTCGCCCGGGATCATGCGCACGCCGGTGAAGACGACGACGCTGATGAGGACCAGCGTGACCGCCGAGATCAGCGCCCGGCGGACGAGGAACTCGACCACGCGTCTACTGCCAGGACGTGCCCTTGATCCGGATCAGGCCGTCGCCGATCGCCTGGTAGCCCTTGAGGTTCTTGGGGAAGGCGACGATGTAGTTCTGGAAGTAGAGGTAGATGATGCTGCGCCGGGCCAGGATGATGTCGTTGGCCTCGCGGTAGAGCGCCGTGCGCTGGGCGGTGTCGCTGACCTCGCGCGCCTTGTTGAGGATCGCGTCGAGCTTCTCGTCGCAGGCCAGCGTGGTGTTGAGGCTGCCGCCGCAGGTCTGGAACTGATGGATGTTGTGGTCGGGGTCCACCCGGCCACTCCAGCCGATCAGGTAGGCTTGCTGCTTGCCGTCGTCGTCGTCCTTCAGCGAGGCGGCGAACTCCTTGGGCGTCAGGGTGATGTTGAAGCCGGCCTCGCGCGCCATGCCCTGGATGACCTCGCCGACGCGCCGCTGCTGCGGGTTGTTGACGATCACCATCTCGAAGGCGTAGCCGTTGGGCAGCCCCGCCTCGGCCAGCAGCTTCTTGGCGCGCGCCACGTCGCGCGTGGGACACTTGCGCGCCTTGTCGAAGAACGGGCTGGTCGGCGCGATGGCCGTGCAGCCCGGCGTGTACAGGCCCTCCCAGGCGACCTGGTTGAGCGCCTCGCGGTCGATGGACAGGTCCAGCGCCTCCCGCACGCGCGGGTCGTTGGCCAGCGGGGTGCCGAGGTTGCCGGGCGGCTGCGTCTTGCCGGACTTGTTGCGCAGATTGATCGTGATGCCGTTGTAGCCGAGCCCCACCGCGTTGGAGACCTCGAACTTGCCTTCCTTCTTGAGGCTGGCTGCGTCGCTGGGCGCCACCAGGTGCATGACGTCGATGTCGCCCGAGCGCAGGTTGGCCAGGCGCACGTTGTCGTCGGGGATGATGCGGAAGATGATCTTGTCGAACTTCGCCGCCGCCGGGTCGAAGTAGTGCGGCGAGCGCTCGACCACGATCCGGTCTTGCGGGATGCGCTCCACGAACTGCCAGGGCCCGACGCAGACCGGCGCGGTGCCGAACTTGTCGCCGAGCTTCTGGGCGGCGGCCGGCGACACCGGCATCCCGGCGCGGTCGGACAGGATCGCTGCCAGCGGCGCCAGCGGCGACTTCAGCCGCAGCCGCACGGTGGTCGCGTCGACGACCTCGATGGCGGTGACGTGGTCCAGCTCGCTGCGGCGGTTGGAGCCCTTCATGTCGCGGTGCCGCTCGAGGGAGAAGCGCACGGCCTCGGCGTTCATCGGCGTGCCGTCGTTGAACTTCACGTTCGGCCGCAGCTTGATGGTGACCGTCTTGCCGCCGTCGCTCACCGCCGGCAGCGCCGCCGCCAGCTGCGGGTGGATCACCAGGCGCTCGTCGATCTCGTAGAGCTTCTCGCAGATGTGCTCGAAGATGATTCGGCCGACGTAGGTGCGAGCCAGCGTCGGGTCGAGGATGTCGGGGTCCTGGTTGAGCGCGACCACCAGCGTCTTCTTCTGCGCGTGGGCCGTGCCGGGCAGCAGCGCCAGCAGCAGCGCGCCCGCGACGAAGAACCGCCGGATGCCGGAGACGTTCATGGTGTCCTCCCGTGTGGCGAGGACGCATCTTAGACCACGCCTGACGGCTTGCGCAACCGGTCAGGCCCCCTCGGCACGCACCAGCCGCTCGAGCGCCGCCTGCCGCAGCGCGGCGGGCAGCGGCGCCGGCCGGCGCGCGTCGAGGTCGAGGTGCACGCCCGACTGCTCCAGGCTCCCGACGCACTCGCCGCTGCGGGCGTCGCTCAGCACGTGCAGGATGCGCATGGAGGAGTTGCCCACGTGGGTGAGCGCGCTGTGAACCGTGAGCGGATCGCCGGCGCGCACGCCGCGCTCGAAGGCTAGCTGGAACTCGAACGTCGAGAAGCCGCGGTTGGCCTCGCGCATGTACCGGGGCGTGAGGCCGAACGCGGCCAGGGTGTGGCCGTTGGCGGCCGAGAAGCGGTGGATTGCCGCCGACAGCGCCAGCCGCCCGTTGACGTCCACCTCGGCCGGCTTGACGGCGTCGCGCGCGCTGACGCGAAAGCCGTTCAGCGTCAGCGGGCGCGGGCGCGTCTCGCGCGCCGGGCCGTCCCAGGCGACCAGGTGATCGGCGAGTGCGCGGGCCTGCCCGGGCGCCAGCGCGACGGCCAGGCGGTGCTCGACGGTCGTGCACAGCGCCGGCTCGGTGGACTCGTAGAGCCGGTGGCCGAGCACGAGCGCGCCGGGCTCGACGCCGATCACCGCGCTGTCCACGTGCATGAGGTCGCCCACGCGCAGCTCGCGCGATTAGCGGATGAAACAGTCCACCGTCGGCGCCGGCTCCAGGCCGAGCGTGCGCAGGACGGCGGTCGCGGCGTCGGCGAAGCGGGCGAGGTAGTAGGCGACAGTGAAGTGATCGTTGGCGTCCACCTCCCAGCGGAACACGGTGCCGCGATAACTCTCGAGCCAGCCGTTGGCGTGCATGCGCGGTATGCTAGCGCACCATGAACGATCACGCCGATCTCATCTTCGTCGGAGGCCGCGTCCACACCGTCAACGCCACCGACGACGTCGTCCCCGCGCTGGCCGTGCGCGACGGCCGGGTGGCGCTGGCCGGCGGCGACGCCGAGGTGCGCGCGCTGACGGGCCCGGGCACGCGCGTCGTCGAGCTGCGCGGCCGCTCGCTGCTGCCCGGCTTCATCGACGCGCACTGCCACCTGGCCAGTCTCGGCATGGCCGCGACGTCCATCGACTGCAAGGCCGAGGGCATGCAGTCCATCCGCGCGCTGCAGGAGGCGGTGCGGCGGCGCGCGGCCGGCCAGCCGCCGGGCACCTGGATTCGCGGCCGCGGCTACGACCAGACGCGCCTGGCCGAGCAGCGTCATCCCAACCGGCTGGACTGGGACGCCGTGGCGCCCGACCATCCGGTGATCTTCGCCCGCACCTGCGGCCACATCTCGTCGGTGAACAGCCGCGCGCTCGCGCTGGCCGGCATCACCGACGCCACCCCCGACCCGCCCGGCGGCCGCTACGATCGCGAGGGCGGCCGCAACCTCGGTGTGGCCTACGAGACGGCGCACACGCCGCTGCAGATGGCGGCGCTGCCGTCGCGCGAGGACTTCCGGCAGGCGTTGCTGCGCGCCGACGAGGCCTACATCACGGCCGGCGGCACGAGCGTGCACGACGCCGGCGGCCTCGTCGGCCCCGCGTTCGTCCCCGCCCAGGAGCTCGCGGCCGCGGGCCGCCTTCGCATTCGCGTCTACGCGTTCGCCACGGTGAACAGCCGCCAGCATCCGCTGATGGGGCTGCTCGGCACCGGCGTGCACACGGGGCTCGGCGACGAGCGGCTGCGGCTGGGCGCCTTCAAGGTGATGACCGACGGCTCCTCCAGCGGCCCCACGGCGGCCACGCGCGAGCCGTACACGTCGAACTGCCACGACTGCGGCATCCTCTACTGGAGCCAGGAGGACCTCGACGACCTCATCGGCCAGGCGCACCGCCAGGGCTTCCAGTGCACGGTGCACGCGGTCGGCGATCGCGCCATCGAGCAGGCGCTGAACGCGATGGACCGTGCCCAGCGCGAGGCCCCGCGCGAGGGGCTGCGGCATCGCATCGAGCACTGCGGCATCTGCCCGCCCGACCTGCGCGAGCGCGTGAAGCGCCAGCGCATCCTGCCGATCATGCAGCCGGCGTTCTTCTGGGAGTTCGGCGACGGCTACATCGCCAACTACGGCCAGCACCGCGCCGACACGATGTTCCCGGCCAGGAGCCTGCTGGCCGCCGGGGTGCCGGTCGCCGGCTCCTCCGACGCGCCGGTCACGCACTACGCCCCGCTGTTCGGCATCGAGCAGGCGCTCACGCGCGCGACGATGGCGGGCCAGGTGTGCGGCCCCGACGAGCGCGTGGATCTCCCGACCGCCATCCGCATGCACACGATCCACGGCGCCTACGCGTCGTTCGAGGAGCACCGCAAGGGCAGCCTCGAGCCCGGCAAGCTGGCCGACTGCGTGGTGCTGGGCGAGGACATCGCCCGGGTGCCGGTGAAGGAGCTGCGCCACCTGCCCGTCGCGATGACGATCGTCGGTGGGCAGGTGGCATACGAGGCGTGACGAGTCAGAACTTTCCGCGGACGTGTGGATACGCCGGCTATGGTCCTTTCGGTCGATCGCCCGCCAGCGTGATGCGGTGGAGCAGGCGCTTTCTGCCCTGGTAGTCGTTGATCGCGTTGTGCTGTGCGCAGCGGTTGTCCCACATCGCCAGCGAGCCCGGGCGCCAGTGGAACCGGCAGGTGAACTCGGGGCGCACCTGGTGACGGAAGAGGAACTGCAGCAGCGGACGGCTCTCCTCCTCGGTCATGCCCTCGAACCGCACGGTGTGGGCGACGTTGATGTAGAGCGCGCGACGGCCGGTCTCGGGGTGCACGCGCACGACCGGGTGCGCGGCGACGTACTCCGTCTTGGCGTCGGCGCGCGCGCTATCTTTCAAGCGGTCCTCGCGCGTGCGCGACACGTCGGCGGCGGCCGAGCTGTTGACGGCCACCAGGCCGTCGAGCACGCGCCGGAGGCCCTCGGATAGCGTCTCGTAGGCGAGGTACATGTTGGCGAACTCGGTGTCGCCGCCCGCCGCCGGCACCTCGCGGGCCACCAGCATGCTGGCCATCGGTGGCACCTCGAGGTACGTCGTGTCGGAGTGCCAGATGCCGCCGAAGTTGATCGTCTCCTGCGGCAGCTTCAGCACGGGGATGATCTCGGGGAAGTCGTCCAGGCCCTTGACGAACGGGTACTCGATGGGCTCGCCGAAGCGGCGCGCGAAGGCCAGGAACGTCGCGGGCGGCAGGTCCTGGTCGCGGAAGAACAGCACGAGGTGCTCGAGCCAGGCGCGGCGGAGCTCGGCGATGGTCGCGTCGGCGAGATCCTTCGAGAGATCGACGCCGCTGACCTCGGCGCCGAGCGCGCCGGCGATCGGCTCGACGCGCATCAGAGGTGGACGGCCTTCATCGCGGCCTCGGGATAGCGGGGGCCGGCCGCGGCGTCGCGCGGCACCGCCTCGGCCAGGCGGCGCACGTCCTCGGCGCTCAGCGTCACCTTCAGCGCGCCGAGATTTTCCTGCAGGCGATCGATGCGCTTGGTGCCGGGGATGGCCACGACGTCCTGGCCCTGGGCCAGCAGCCACGCCAGCACCAGCTGGCCGGGCGTGCAGCCCTTGTCGCGCGCGAACGCCTCGATCTTCTTCACGAGCTCGAGGTTGTGCACGAGGTTGTCGCCCTGGAAGCGCGGGTGCGCCAGCCGCCGGTCGCCCTCGGGAATGTCCTGGGGCTTGTGGATCTGGCCGGTGAGCAGGCTGCGGCCCAGCGGCGAGTAGGCGACGAACGAGATGCCGAGCTCGCGCAGCGTCGGCAGCGTCTCCTCGGCCTCCTTGCGATAGAGGATCGAGTACTCGCTCTGCAGCGCACTGATCGGATGCACGCGGTGGGCGCGCCGCACCGTCGGCGGCGCGGCCTCCGACAGGCCGAGGAAGCGGACCTTGCCCTGCTCGACCAGGCGCTTCATGGCGCCGACCGTGTCCTCGATCGGTGTCTTGGGATCGACGCGGTGCTGGTAGTAGAGGTCGATGACCTCCACGCCGAGCCGCTTCAGGCTGGCGTCGCAGGCCTGGATGACGTGCTCGGGGCGGCCGTTGACGAGGTTGTGGCCGCCGGGGTTCTGCACCTGGCCGAACTTCGTGGCCAGGATCACCCGCTCGCGCCGGCCCTTGAGCGCCTTGGCCAGCAGCGTCTCGTTGTGGCCCCAGCCGTACATGTCGGAGGAGTCGAGGTGGTTGACGCCGAGATCGATCGCGCGATGGATCAGGCTGATGGACTCGTTGTCGTCGGCGGGACCGTAGACGCCCGACAGTCCCATGCAGCCGAGGCCGATCGCCGAGACGTCCAGCGTGCTGTGTCCGAGGCGGCGGGTCGGCAGCATCGTCACACCGTTACGTCGGTCAGGCCCAGCTCGGCCAGCTTGCTGGCGGTCGGCTTGCCGGTGTCGGCGTCCCAGCCCGCCATCTCGTAGTAGGTCCGGCGCGCCGCGACGAACTTGTCGCGCTCGACCTTCGAGCCCTTGAGCACGCCGTTGCCGATGCCCTCGTGCAACCGGTCGGGCAGCACGTCGTCGTTGACGGTGAAGCCCTCGCGCACGTTGAAGACGCGAGCCAGCGTGTTGGCGCGCTCGCCCACCTTCATGGCCTCGTAGAGGCTCATGTTCCAGCCGGTCACGCCATTGACGTAATCGATCAGCGGCGTGAGCTCCATCACGTTGAGGGGCGCGCCGACGAAATCGCACATCCCGACCGAGTTGTAGAACGACCAGACTTTCTGGGTTTCAAAAAAGGCTCGGACCTTCTTCGCGTCGAGATCGAGGGGGTCGAGCGGCTCGATGAGACCCAGCACGCCCATGGGATGGCCCTGGGTGTGGAAGCCGGCGTAGAGGGGATCGTGCGGCGCCTCCATGTGGTCGGCGCCCGTCGGCGACAGCGCGTAGGCCAGCGACAGGCCCTTCTTGCCGCGGGGGTCGTGCATCGGCAGCTCCTGGCCCTTGACGTGCAGCGCGAACTTCTCGGCGCCCTTGCCCAGCTGCGCCGCGGCGCGCTTGACGCCCTCGCCGAGCAGCTTGCCGAAGCCCTCGCGGCGCCCGATCTGGTGGATGAGCTTGATCGTGTCCTCGGCGTTGCCCCACGTCAGATCGAGGCCGCCGGTGGTCTTCTTGTCGATGATCTTCTGCTCGTAGCACTCCATGGCGAACGCGATGACGGCGCCGGTGGAGATCGAGTCGAGCACGTACTGCGCGTAGAGCTGGTTGATCAGCGCCAGCGCGTTCAGGTCGTTGATGCCGCACAGCGAGCCGGTGGCGGCCAGCGTCTCGTACTCCGGCCCGCCGTAGCGCGGCGTCACGCCGAGCTCCTTGACCTCCACCTCGCGCTTGCAGGCGACGGCGCAGGCGTAGCAGGTGCCGCGGTTGACGAGGATGGTGTCGCGCATCTTCTGGCCGCTGATGTCGCGCGCGCCCTCGAAGGAGCCGTCGCGGAAGTTGCGGGTGGGCAGGATGCCGCTGGCCTCCAGCGCGAGCACGCCGCTCGAGGAGCCGAGCTGGTGGAAGCGGTCCTTCTCGCGGTCGTAGTGGTCCTTGAACCACACGAGCTTGGACCTGGCCGTGTCCTTGTCGGTCGCCGCCGGCGGCTTGCTGCCGCGCACGGCGATCGCCTTGAGGTTCTTGCTGCCCATGACGGCGCCCAGGCCGCTGCGGCCGTGGAAGTGCTTGAGCTGGTTCACGATGGCGGCGAAGCGCACGCCGCGCTCGCCGGAGATCCCGCACTGCAGCACGCGCACGCGCTTGTCGCCGAGCTCGGCCTCGATGCCGTCCTGCACCTCACCGGAGAGCTGGCCCCAGTGGCGGGCGGCGTCGCGGAACTCCACCTTGTCGTCCTTGATCCACAGGTACGTCGGCGCGGCGGCCTTGCCGTGCACGACGACGCCGTCCCAGCCGGCCGCCCGCAGCTCGGGGCCCCACCAGCCGCCCGCCTCCGACTCGCCGTAGCCGCCAGTCAGCGGCGACTTGGCGGCGGCGGTGTAGCGGTTGGTGCCGGACATCGACAGGCCGTTGATCACGCTCGTCATGAAGACGAGCACGTTGTCGGGGCCGAGCGGATCGACGCCGGGCTTCAGCTCGCGCAGCAGCAGCCAGGCGGCCATGGCGCCGCCGCCGAGGTGGCGCCGCAGGATGGTCTCGGGCACCTCTTCGACGCGGGTGTGCCGCGTGGTGAGATCGACGTGCAGGAGCTTGGCCGTGATGCCGGAAGCCATGGAAGAGTCCTCCTCGCGGGCAACATCCTAACACCTACTCGACCACCTCGTCGGCCCGCGCCAGCAGCGCGGCGGGCAGGACGAGGCCGAGTGCCCGGGCGGTCTTGAGGTTGATCGTGAGGTAGTAGCGGCTCGGCCGCTCGACCGGCAGCGCCGCGGGCCTGGCGCCCTTGAAGAGCCGGTCGAGGTAGGCGGCCGCCTTGCGAAAGTTGTCGTCCCGGCTGGCGCCGTAGGACATGAGGCCGCCGTCGTGGACCAGCTCACCGTACTCGTACATCGCCGGGATGCGATGCACGTCGGCGAACTCGATCACGCGCTTGCGATTGAGGTTGGTGAGCGCGTCGGTCACCATGAAGAGCGCGTCGGGACGGCTGGCGGTCATCGCCGTGAAGGCGGCGTCGAAGTCGTTGGGCTCGCGCACGCCCAGCGGCTGCACGACGACGCGCAGCGCCTGGGCCGCGCGCTCGACCTCGCGGTAGATCAGGGTCATGCCCTGGTCGTCGGCGTTCCACAGGATCGCGATGCGCGAGGCCTTCGGCACGGCCTCCTTGAGCAGCTCCATGCGCTTGCCGCTGAGGTTCACCGCCTGGTCGCTCACGCCGGTGACGTTGCCGCCCGGGTGCGCGAGGCTGTCGATCACGCCGATGCCGACGGCCTCGCTCACGAGCGCCAGCACGAGCGGCGTGGACGATGTCGCCTGCTTCGCGGCGAGCGCCGCCGGGCCGCCGATGAGGACGATGGCGTCGACCTTCTCGGCGAGCAGCTCGGCGGCCAGGCCGGGCAGCCGGTCGCGCTTGGCCTCGGCCCAGCGGGCGACGTAGGCGACGTTGCGCCCCTCGACGTAGCCGAGGTCGCGCAGCCCGTCGCGCAGCGCCCTGGGCACGGGAGCGCCCGGCGGCGGCGCGCCGTTGGCGAGCAGCCCGACGCGCCAGACCTTCGCCGGCGGCTGGGCGCGCGCGACGCCGGCCGCGGCCAG
>DASSLH010000277.1:0-6748 GCA_035689625.1 Candidatus Methylomirabilota bacterium
GAGCAGATGGTCGGCGCCGACCTCGTCGTGCTGTGGGGCATCAACGCCGCCTACACCAGCATCAACGTGATGACGCTGGTCAAGCAGGCGCGCAGCCGCGGCGCCTGGATCGTCGTGGTGGACCCCTACCGCACGCCGACCGCGCAGCAGGCCGACGAGCACCTGATGGTGCGGCCGGGAACGGACGGCGCGCTGGCGCTGGCGGTCATGCACGTGCTGATCGCCGAGGGCCGCGTGGATCGCGACTACCTCGCGCGCGCGACCGTCGGCTTCGAGCGGCTGGCCGAGCACGTGCGGGCGTGGCCGCCGGCGCGGGCGGCGGCCATCGTCGGGCTGCCGGCCGAGGTCATCGAGCGCTTCGCCCGCCGCTACGGTGCCAGCCGGGCCTCGTTCATCCGGGTCGGGATCGGGCTGTCGCGCCACGACAACGGCGGCATGACGTGCCGCACGCTGGCCTGCCTGCCCGCGCTGACGGGGGCCTACGCCGATCCCCACGGCGGCGCCCTGCTGTCCTCCGACGGCGCCGCCTCGTTCGACTTCGGCGTGCTGCAGCGGCCCGATCTCATGCCCGCGCCGCCGCCGCGCGTGGTGAACATGATCCATCTCGGCCGCGCGCTGACCGATCCGGCGCTGGCGCCGCCAATCCAGGCGCTCTACGTCTACAGCTCGAACCCGGCCGCCGTCTGCCCCGACCAGACGGCCGTGCTGGCCGGGCTGGCCCGCGAGGACCTGTTCACGGTCGTGCACGAGCAGGTGATGACCGACACGGCGCTGTGGGCGGACGTCGTGCTGCCGGCCACGACGTCGCTCGAGCACGAGGACCTCTATCGTTCGTACGGCCAGCTCTACCTGCAGCTGGCGCGGCCGGTGCTGCCGCCGCCCGGGGAGGCGGAGTCGAACTGGCAGGTGTTCGGCCGCCTGGCGCGCGCGCTCGGGGTGGCCGAGGCCCACTACGCGCGCACGCCGGCGGCGATGATCCAGGCGCTGCTCGCCTCCGGCAACGAGGCCGTGCGCGGCATCACCTACGAGCGGCTGTGCGCGGAGGGCTCCGTGCGGCTCAACCTGCCCCGGCCCTACCGTCCGTTCGCGGACGGCGCCCCGACCGCGTCGGGCAAGGTCGAGCTCTACTCGGAGGCGCTGGCCCGGCGGGGGCTGCCGGCGCTGCCGACCTGGACGCCGCTGAGCGAGGGGCCGGCGGCCGCCGCGCTGGCGGCGCGCTACCCGCTGCAGTGCATCGTGCCGCCCAACCGCTTCTTCCTGAACTCCTCGTTCAGCCAGTCCGAGCGGCTGCGCCGCCGGCAGGGGGCGCCGACGGTGATGCTGTCACCCGTGGACGCGCGGGCGCGCGGCATCGAGGACGGTGACACCGTGCGGGTGGAAAGCCGGCGGGGCGCCGCCACGTTCACCGCGCGCGTGACCGACGCCACGCGCGCCGGCGTGGCCGTCATCGAGGGCATCTGGTGGCATCGCTTCCATCCGGGCGGGCGAGGGGTCAACGTGCTGACCGACGATCGCGTCGCCGACATGGGCGGCGGGCCCGTGCTGCACTCGAACCTCGTGGAGGTTGCCCGCGTCTGAGCGCGAGCCCGCCCTAGCGGGCGACGGGGACCTCGACGCGCTCCTCGCGGGCGCCGGGCAGCGGCGCCGGCCGCGCGCGCAGCCGCAGCAGCACCGGCAGGACGATGAGCGCCGCGACCAGGCTGGCCGCGGTGCCGAGCGTCAGCAGCAGGCCGAGGCCGTAGATGCCGCGGTGCTGGGCCAGCATGAGGCTGCCGAAGCCGACCACGTTGGTGAGCCCGTTGACCAGCACCGCCATCATCGTCGAGCGCGCGATCAGCGGGCCGCCGTGGTCGCGGCCCTCCATGAAGCGCAGCACGATGTTGAGCCCGTACTCGGAGGCGGCGCCCAGGATCAGCGGCAGGCCGAAGACGTTGCCGAGGTTGAACTTGAGGTCGAACACGTACATCAGCCCGGCCGTCCAGATCATGCCCAGCGCCAGCGGCGAGAGCGCCAGCAGCGTCTCCCGCGCCCGGCGCAGCATCAGCGCGGTGAGCCCCGAGACGAGGATGATCGCGTAGAGCGTGCCCTGCTTGTAGGCGCGCTCCATGAGGCGAATGGCCTCGTAGGTGATGATCGGCGTGCCGGTGACCTCGGGGTCCACGCTGCGCAGCTCGGCCACGAAGCGGGCGGCGCCGTCGCGGTCCCAGATGTTGACCGCCGGGTGGATCTGCAGCAGAAAGCGGCCGCGCTCGCTGATAAACTTGCGCTTGATCTCCGGCGGGACGTCGGCCAGCCCCACCATGCGGGGGTTGAGGTTGCCCTGCAGCCGCTGGAAGCTCGTGACGAAGTCGCGGTAGACCTGCCGCTGCAGCAGCGCCAGCGCCGCCTCGGCGTCGTCGCGGTCGGTCTGGCGCAGCTTGATCACCAGCCGGCCGATGTCTTCGGCGACGCGGGTGAGATCGAGCTGGGTGTCGCCGGGCGGCGCCTCGCCGGCGGCGATCTCGAAGCGGCGCTTGAGCGTCTCCAGCGCCGTCACCAGGCGGTCCACGTCCAGCGGCATCGGCCGGCTCACGCGCACCGGTGCCACGATCGGCGCGAAGTCGGTGATGATCTTCATCTTCTCCGGCTGCTGGTCGGGGATCAGCAGCAGGGCGGAGTCCACCTCGGAGACGGTCTTGAGCTTGCGGAACGCCTGCTGCTTGGCGTGCAGCTCCTCCAGCGAGTCGGCGCTGGACAGCGCGGCGAAGCCGGAGCGGCCCGAGGTGGCCAGGATCTTCTTCTCCCAGGTCACCGACTCGGTGCCGTGGGCTTGCAGATTGAGCAGGTTGTAGTCGAAGCCGACCGCGCCCAGCGCCAGCGCGGCGGCGGCGGCCAGCAGGCCGGCGGCGGCCAGGATCGTGCGCGGGTAGGCCGTGAGGCGCTCGACGAACGGCACCCGGATGGACTCCAGCGCGATCGCCCGCGGCACGCTGTTGCGCGGCCGGTTGGCGTGGCGCCGGTCGATGAGCACCAGCGTGGCCGGGAACACCGTCATCATGGCCACCCACGACAGCAGGATGGCGCTGCCGGCGATGAACCCCAGCTCCTGGATGCCGCGGAAGTCGGTGAGGACGAGCACGTAGAACGTGGCGGCGGCGGTGATGGCGCCGACCAGCACGCCGGGGCCGCTGCGCGCCGCGGTGATCTCGATGGCTTCCTTGAGGTTGCGGCCGAGGAACAGCTCCTCCTCGTAGCGGAACAGGAAGTAGATGCCGTAGTCGATGCCGATGCCGATGACGATCGAGATGAACATCACCGAGAACAGCGACAGGTGGCCGATCACCAGCGTGGCGACGCCGATGGACCAGCACAGCCCCAGCGCCAGCACGAGCAGCATGACGATCGGCTTGCCCACCCGCACGAAAGCGACCAGCAGCAGGCCCAGCGTCAGCGCGAAGGCCAGCATCGTCGCCCGCTCGCTGTCGCGGAAGGCCGCCGTCATCTCGTCGTTGGAGAGCGCCGGCTTGCCGGTCACACCGACGTTGACGTCGGGGAACTCCCGCTTGAGGTGGGCCACCACGCCGCGGATGCCCTCGATGGCGGCGCGGTCGCCGGTGAAGCTGCCGACGGCGCTCTCGGGCTGGGCCAGGATGAACAGCAGCCGCTGGTCGTCCGACAGGAAGTAGCCGGCGCCGGCGCTATCGCCGCCGACCGAGAACAGCGCGCCCCACGGCGAGTGGTACGGTCCCGGGCGGTCGAGCCGGCTGGAGATCTGCGCGACGAGGTCGTGGATGAACTTGAGGTCGAGCGAGCCCTTGCTGTCCGACAGACCGAGGTCGAGGAAGCCGCCCACGAAGGCGTGGGCGATCTGCGTGGCCACGCCGTCCACCAGCTGGTCCAGCGTCGGGCGGGCCGCGAACGACTCCATGAAGTCCTGGTAGTCGAAGATGCGGTCGCGGATTTCCTTGAGCTTGTCGGCGGACAGGTAGAGGAGCGCGCGGCCCTCGAACTGCTTGGGATCGATGCGGTAGCTCAGCCGCGAGAGCGGCACGTGGGCGGCCTTGAGCTCGCGCACGAGCCGGTTGGCGTAGACGGTGGCCTCGGGCAGCGACGGCGCCTCCACCACGATGGCCAGGTCGTCGAGGTCGCCGAACTCGCGGTCGAGCTCGCCGTAGCGCTCGATGAACGGCAGGTTGCGCGGCATGAGCGCGCGCGTGGAGGTGGCGAACGTCAGCGTGGTGGCGGCGTAGACCAGCGAGACGACCGCGAGCGCCACCGCCGCCAGCAGCGTGAGGCGGGGGCGCGCGCAGGCTGCCCGAACCAGCCGGCGCAGGTGGCGCCCGGTCCTGGAGGTCGACGGCAAGACTACTCTTCGCCGGCGATGAACCGCTCCAGGCGGTGACGGGCCACCTCGTCGGCCCACTGCTCGGGGGGCGACTTCATCAGGTACGCCGACGGGGCGAACAGGCCGCCCTTGAGCCCGCGGTCCAGGGCCAGCTTGCAGCAGCGAATGGCGTCGATGACGACCCCGGCCGAGTTCGGCGAGTCCCACACCTCGAGCTTGAGCTCGACGTTGATCGGCTGGTCACCGAAGCCCTTGCCCTCCAGGCGGATGTGCGCCCACTTGCGGTCCTTCAGCCACGGCACGTAGTCACTGGGGCCGATGTGGACGTCGTCGCTGCCGAGATCGTGGGCCAGCTGGGAGCGGACCGAGTCGGTCTTGGAGATCTTCTTGGACTGCAGGCGCTCGCGCTCCAGCATGTTGTAGAAGTCGGTGTTGCCGCCGAAGTTCAGCTGGCTGGTGTGCTCGAGCCGCACGCCGCGGTCCATGAACAGGTGGGTCAGCACGCGGTGCACGATGGTGGCGCCGACCTGCGACTTCACGTCGTCGCCCACGATCGGCAGGCCGCGCTCCTCGAAGCGCCGCCGCCAGTACGGCTCCCGGGCGATGAAGACCGGGATGCAGTTGACGAACGCGCAGCCGGCCTCCAGCACCTGCTCGACGTACCACTTGGTCGCCATCTCGCTGCCGACCGGCAGGTAATTGACGACGACCTGGGTGCCGGTGTCGCGCAGGATGCCGGTGATGTCCGCGGTGGGGCCGGGGGCCTTCTGGATCATCTGCGCCAGGTAGGTCCCCAGTCCGTCGTGGGTCATCCCGCGCTGCACGGTCACGCCGAGCTTGGGCACGTCGGCGAACTTGATCGTGTTGTTGGGCGCCTCGAAGATCGCCTCCCCCAGGTCCTTGCCGACCTTGCGGGCGTCGATGTCGAAGGCCGCCGAGAACTCGATGTCACCGACGTGGTAGTCGCCCAGGCGCGCGTGCATCAGGCCGGGGATGAAGGCGTCGGCCGGCGCGTCGCGGTAGTAGTGGACGCCCTGGACGAGCGACGAGGCGCAGTTTCCGACCCCGATGATGGCGACTCGCACGGATCCCACGGCCGGCCTCCTCGCTGGCAAGACAAAAGTCCGCCCGGAACACGCCCGTGGCGGCGGAACGACGGTACCGTGAGTGTAGCACAGGCGGTAGAATTCCTGGCGCGATGCGGCCCGGCGGGGGCACGGCGGCGTGAGCGAGCCGACGGTGACGGCCCTCGTGCGCCAGGCGCTGGCGGCGGTGGACGTCGAGGCCGTGCGCCGCGAGTACCGGGCCCAGAACGAGTTCGTCTACCTGGAGCGCTGGCTGCCGGAGCCGCTCGTGAGCCGGCTGGTGGCCGAGGTCGAGCGCGTGCGGCCCGCCATCAACCGCTCGTTCATCCCGCGCCACAAGAAGGGCGGCAGCGTGAGCTTCTACACGCTGCGCGAGCAGGCGCCGACGATCGTGGCGCTCTACCGCTCACCGGCGTTCGTGGAGTTCCTGGCCCGGGTGACGGGCGCCGCGCTGCAGCCGTGCCCGCTCGACGATCCGCACTCCTGCGCACTGTACTTCTACACCGAGCCCGGCGACCACATCGGCTTCCACTTCGACACCTCGTACTACCGGGGCGCGCGCTACACCGTGCTGGTGGGTCTCATCGAGCGCTCGTCGAGCCGCCTGGTCTGCCAGCCGTTCAAGCGGCAGCCGGAGCGCGCGCCGGTGGAGGCGGCGCTGCGGACGCACCCCGGCACGTTCATCCTGTTCAACGGCGACAATCTCTGGCACGCGATCACGCCGCTGGGGCCCGGCGAGGAGCGCGTGAGTCTGACGCTGGAGTACGTGACCGATCCCTCCATGAGCCTGGCCAAGCGCCTGTTCTCGAACCTCAAGGACGCCTTCGCCTACTTCGGCGTGCGCCAGGTCTTCCTGCGCCGCAGGGAGAGCGTGCGCGCGACCCAGTAGGTGTGGGCGCCGAGGGCGACGAAGACCATCAGGGCCGGCAGCAGCGCCGGCGCGGCCAGGCGCACCAGGACGAAGGCCGCCAGCATCGAGTAGAAGCCGTCGCGCGAGCTGAGATCGTCGAGCAGGCCGCGGCCCGGCCTGGGGGGGACGGCCTTGGCCAGCAGGCTGCTGACGACGACGCCGGCGGCACCGACGAGGCCCGCCGTGAGGCCGGCGCCGGCCACGCGCGCGGCCCCGACGCCGAGCGCGACGACCAGGGCGCCATGGACCACCATGTCGGCGACGAGGTCGAGCCACTCGCCCAGGCGTGACTCGCCCAGCGTCAGCCGCGCCACCTCACCGTCGGCGTGGTCGAGCACGACCGCCACGACGTAGAGCAGCAGGCCGGCCACCACCGCGCGCGGTCCGCCGTGCGCGAAGGCGCCCGCCGCCAGCAGGCCGACGAGAGCG
>DASSLH010000278.1:0-7256 GCA_035689625.1 Candidatus Methylomirabilota bacterium
TCGCCGATGACGACGAGGTCCTCGGCCACGGCGTCGGCTAGGCGCCGGCCTTGGCCGCCACCGCGATGAGCTTCTTCACGGTGTTGGAGGGCTGGGCGCCCTTGCTGATCCAGGCGTCGGCCTTCGCGCGGTCGATCTTGATCGTCGGCGGTTGCGTCACCGGGTTGTAGTGGCCGATGATCTCGATGAACCGGCCGTCGCGCGGCGAGCGCGAGTCCGTCACGACCACGCGGTAGCGCGGCCGCTTGTTGGAGCCTTCCCGGCGGAGTCGAATCGTCACTGACACGTCCGTCACCCCCTCAGCGTGGGGAAGCCGGGCAGCCCCTTGAGCTTGCCGAGCTTGCCTTCCATGCCCTTGAGCTGCCTCATCATCTTCCGGAGCTGCGCGTACTGCTTGAGCAGGCGGTTCACGTCCTGCACCGTGGTGCCGCTGCCGCGCGCGATGCGCTGGCGACGGCTGCCGTTGATGACCTCGGGACTGCGGCGCTCGCCCGGCGTCATGGACAGGATGATCGCGTCGAAGCGGCCGAGGTCGGCCTGCTCGGCGCCGAACTCCTCCGGCGCGCCCTTGAGCATCTTGCCGAACGGCAGCATCCCCATGATCTGATCGAGCGGGCCCATCTGCTTGAGCTGATGCAGCTGGGTGCGGAAGTCGTCGAGGGTGAAGCTGTCCTCGCGCAGCTTGCGCACCATCTCCTGGGCCTGTTCCTTGTCCACGACCTGCTGCGCCTTCTCGACCAGCGACAGCACGTCGCCCATGCCCAGGATGCGCGAGGCCAGGCGATCGGGATGGAACGGCTCCAGCGCGTCGGTCTTCTCGCCGACGCCCACGAACGCGATCGGCCGGCCGGTGACGTGACGGACGCTCAGCGCGGCGCCGCCGCGCGAGTCGCCGTCCATCTTCGTCAGGATCACCGCGTCGATGCCGACGGCCTGGTTGAACTTGTCGGCGACGGTGACCGCGTCCTGGCCGGTCATCGCGTCCACGACCAGCAGCACGTGGTGGGGCGCCACGTCGCGCTTGATCGCCTTGAGCTCGTCCAGCATCGCCTCGTCGATGTGCAGGCGGCCGGCGGTGTCGAGGATCAGCGGCGTGAGCCCGCGCGCGGCGGCCTCGTCGCGCGCCGCCCGGCAGATCGCCACCGGCGTCTGGCCGGCGTCGCCCACGACCGCGATCGAGAGCTGCGCGCCGAGCGTGCGCAGCTGGTCCTGGGCCGCGGGCCGGTACGTGTCGGCGGCGGCGAGGATCGGGTGCTGGCCCTGCTTGGCGTACAGGCGCGCCAGCTTGGCGGCGGTCGTCGTCTTGCCCGAGCCCTGCAGGCCCATCAGCATGATCACCGTCGGCGGGTGCGGCGCGTTGGCCAGCTTGTGGCCGCTGCCGCCGAGCAGCTCGACCAGCTCGTCGTGCACGACCTTGACGACCTGCTGGGCCGGCGTCAGCGACTTGAGGACGTCCTGGCCGACGGCCTTCTCCCGCACGCGGTCCACGAAGCCGCGCACGACCTTGAAGTTGACGTCGGCCTCCAGCAGCGCCACGCGGACCTCGCGCAGCGCCTCCTGGATGTTGTCCTCGGTCAGCCGGCCGTGGCCGCCCAGGCGGTCGAAGATCGATTGCAGTCTGGCGCTCAGTGAGTCGAGCATGCGAAAGACGAAGTCTACGCAACTATGCGGAAGATTTCAACTCGGCGAGGCCGGCGGCTACAGCAGCTCGACGGGGTCGCCGACGGCGATCGTGCCGGGGGCGACGACGGCGCTGTCGAGCGCCAGGCGGCCGCCGAAGTCGTCCACGATCCGCTGGAGCACGCCGAGGTCCTGGACCTGCGTGTCCGGGTCGTAGGTCGTCATCACGCAGCGCCGCCGCAGCTTCTCCAGCGCGATGACGACCTCGCCGATGCGCAGCCGGCGGCCCGGCCATGCGCGCTCGGCCAGGCCCTCGACACCCGCGAGCACGATGTTCGGCCGCAGGCGGCGGCCGTCGACGCCGAGGGCGGCGATGGCGCCGTCCGTCGCCACCAGCAGGGGCAGGACGTCGAAGCGCTGCGGGCCCTCGAAGCGCATCAGCATGGCCTCGGGGCCGGCGGCGGCGCGGATCGCGGCCAGCGACGGCGGCGTGCTCCACGGCCGCCCGTCGATCAGCGGCTCGCCGTCGTCGCCGAGCGTGGCGTGCAGCGCGAGCAGGCGAGGATGCGTGCGCGAGGTGATGACGCGGCCGCGCGCGTCGCGGACCTGGACGATGCGGTCGCCGGCGATGCCGTCGGGCGTGACCTCGGCGCGCGCCAGCCGCTCGCCGGACAGCGACTTCACCGGAAAGCGCCACAGCTCCGCGACGCGCAGGCTGCTCGGGCGCTGCATGGCCTTGGGATACCGCGGGGCGGGAGCGGGATTCCGACGAGGCTAGCGGACGCTGTCGGCGGCCGCGCGCATCTCCTTGATCACGGCGGCGGGATCTTTGGCGTCGAACACGGCGGAGCCGGCGACGAGGATGGAGGCACCGTGCTCGGCGAGCGGGCGTGCGTGCTCGATCTTGACGCCGCCGTCGATGGAGACGTCGACGGCGCGCTTGCCGAGCAGCGCGCGGATCTGGCGGAGCTTCGGGTACACGGCCGGGATGAACTTCTGGCCGCCGAAGCCCGGGTTCACCGACATGACGAGCACGAGGTCGAGGTCGTCGGTGACGTAGTCGAGCGTGGAGGGATGCGTCGAGGGATTGAGCGCGGCCCCCGCCTTCACGGCGCCGCCGCGCTTGCCCGACAGCTCGTGGATGCTGACGAGCGTGCGCTGCAGGTGCGGGCACGCCTCGACGTGCACGGTCAGCATGTCGGCGCCGCGCGCGGCAAACTCCGCCAGGTACTTCTCGGGCTCGACGATCATCAGGTGCAGGTCGAGCGGCAGCCGCGTGCGCTTGCGGATCGCGTCCAGGATCGGAAAGCCCATCGAGATGTTGGGCACGAACCGGCCGTCCATGACGTCGATGTGGATCTGGTCGGCGCCGGCCGCCTCGACCCTGGCGATCTCCTCGGCCAGGATCCCGAAGTCGGCGGACAGCACCGAGGGCGCGATCTTGATCATGGCCCCTGTCATACCACAAACCGCCTCAGCGGCGACGGAGGCGGATGGCGGTGAAGCCGTCGGTGCCGTGACGATGCGGCAGGCAGCGGACGAAGCCGCCGGCGTCGGGCGCGACCGGGAAATCAACCGGCGTGTCCACGGTGAAGTCGGCGTGGGCGCCGAGGAACGCGCTCACGACGCCGTCGTTCTCCTCGGGCTCCAGCGAGCACGTCGCGTAGACGAGCCGGCCACCCGGCTCGACCATCGTCGCCCCCGCGGCCAGCACGCGCGCCTGGCGCCCGGCGGCCGCCGCGACGTCCGCCGGCTGGCGGCGCCACTTGACCTCGGGATTGCGGCGCAGCACGCCGAGGTTCGTGCACGGCGCGTCCACGAGGACGCCCGCGCAGGCGCCCGGCCAGCGCGGAGCGAGCGCCTCGACCGTGCCGCCGGTGGTCTCCACGATCGTGACACCGAGCCGCGCGGCCGACTCGCTCACCCGGGCCAGGCGCGCCGGCTGCGGGTCGAGCGCGAGGATGCGGCCGCGGTCGTCCATCAGTTGCGCCAGGTGCGTGGTCTTCGTGCCCGGCGCCGCGCAGACGTCGGCGATGGTGTCGCCGGGCAGCGGCGCCAGCAGCCGCGCGATCAGCATCGAGGCCTCGTCCTGCACGACGCAGGCGCCCTCGCCGAACGCGCGCCAGTGGCCGGGCGCGCCGCCCCCCTCGACGACGAGGCCCTCGGGCGCCAGCGCCGTCGGCGTCACCTGCGCGTGCTGCTCGGCGCGCAGCCGCTCGGCCAGCGCCTCGCGGGTGAGGCGGCGCGTGTTCGTCCGCACCGTGAGCGGCGGCCGCTCGTCCAGCGCGCGCATCAGCGCTTCGGCCTCCGCGGCGCCGAAGCGCTCGACCCAGCGCGCCGCCAGCCAGGTCGGGAACGAGCACCGCGTGGCGAGCGCGTCCACGGGATCGCGCGGCGGCGCCGGCTCCCGCTCGGCGGCGCCGCGGCGCGCGAACGCGCGCAGCACGGCGTTGACGTAGGCGGCGAGGCCCGGCCGGCGCGGCGCCAGCGTCACCGCGTCGTTGACGGCGGCGAACGCCGGCACGCGCTCCAGGAACGCGAGCTGGTAGGCGGTGAGGCGCAGGAGCACGCGCACGCGCGGATCGAGCGCGGCGAGACGGCGCTTCGAGTGGGGCGCGAGGATCCAGTCGAGGTAGCGCTGCCAGCGCAGCGTGCCGTAGATGAGCTCGGTCGCCAGCGCGACGTCGCGGGGCGCCAGCGGACGGCGCGCGAGCTCGGCGTCGAGCGCGAGGTCGGCGAAGGCCTCGTCGCGCTCCACGCGCTCCAGCACGCGGACGGCGAGGGCACGCGCCGCCGCCGGCGGCGCCGTCACCGCGTGGGCAGCGTGGCGCCGGCGGCCAGGCGGGCGCCGCGCAGGTAATCGTCCCAGGCGACGGCGCGGCGGCTCTCCGGCTGCACCTCGAGCGGCAGCAGCGCGCCGTCGGCGGTGGCGATCGCCAGCGTGCGCTCGTGCGCGGTCAGCGTCCCCGGCGCGCCCCGGCCCGCGACGGCACGCGCGCGCCAGATCGTCAGCGTGCCGGCGGTCGCGCCCGGCCACGGGTTGCAGCCGCGCACGAGGTTGACGAGCTCGCGCGCCGGTCGCGTCCAGTCGAGATCGCCGTCGCTCTTCTTCAGCCGCGGCGCCAGCGTCGCCCCCTCGGCCGGCTGCGGCCTCGGCGTCAGCGTGTCCAGGCGCGCCAGCGTGTCGAGGATCACGCGCGCGCCCAGGGGCGCTAGCCGCGTGCTCAGCTCGCCCGCGGTCTCCTGGCTGTCGATTGGCGTCTCCTCCTGCAGCAGCATCGGGCCGGTGTCCATGCCGGCGTCCATCTGGAACGTGGTGATCCCGGTGACCGTCTCGCCGCGGATGATCGCCCACTGGATCGGCGCGGCGCCGCGGTACTTCGGCAGCAGCGAGGCGTGGATGTTGATCGAGCCGCGCGCCGGCGCGTCGAGCACGGCCTGCGGCAGGATCTGCCCGAACGCGACCACCACGGCGACGTCGGCGCCGAGCGCGCGCAGCCGCTCCGGCCAGCCGGGATCGCGCAGGCGCGGCGGCTGCAGCACCGGCAGCCCGGCCGCCTCGGCGGCGACCTTCACCGGCGGCGGGGTCAGCTTCTGCCCGCGATGCGCCGGCCGGTCCGGCTGCGTGACGACGGACACGATCGTGTGGGCCGCGCGCACCGCCTCGAACGCGGGGAGCGCGAAGGCGGGCGTGCCGTAGAACAGGACGTTCAGCGGATTACAGCGCGAACGCGCGGTGGGCGGCGGCGTCCTCGACGAAGCCTTCCTTCTTGATGCGGCGCTTGATGCGATCGCGGGTGACGGGATCGAGGCGGTCGATGAACAGCACGCCGTCGAGGTGATCGATCTCGTGCTGGAACACGCGCGCGCGCAGCCCGCGGGCCATGATGGACACCGGCTTGCCCTCCAGGTCCTGGGCGTCGAGCTGGACCCACTGCGCGCGCGTGACCTGCGCGAAGACGCCGGGCAGCGAGAGACAGCCCTCCTCGGCCGTGACCGTGCCGCCCGACTCGCTGATGGCGGGGTTCACCAGCGCCTGGACGGAGCGGCCTTCCTCGTCGCCGACGACGAGCAGACGCAGCGAGGCACCGACCTGCGGCGCCGCCAGCCCGATGCCCACCTCGTCGTACATGGTGTCGATCATGTCGTCCACCAGGCGCCGGATCTCGGGGGTAACTTTTTCCACGGGCTGGGCGTGCCGGCGCAGGACCGGATCGCCATAGCGACGCACTTTCAGGACGGCCATTCGACGGGATCCACCTCCACCTCAATGATACCGCGGCTGCGCGGGCGCGGACCGCGGAAGTCCTCCAGCGCGGCGGCCAGCGCGGCCGGCAGGTCCGCCTGGCCCTTCACCACGATGCGACGCGCGCGCTCGCGCCGCTCGGCCACCGGCGGATAGACGGTGAGGCGGGACGACGCGCGCAGCGCGGCGGCAACCTCGTCGGCGAGCCGGCGCGTGTCGCCGCCGCCGCGCACGCTCACCAGCGCCAGGCGCCGGAACGGCGGATAGCCCAGCTCGGCGCGGAACTTGAGCTCGGCGCGGTAGAAGGCGGCCAGGTCCTGGCGCGCGACCGCCTCGAGCGCGTAGTGCGTGGGATTCTGCGACTGGATCACGAGGCCGCCGTGGGCGCCGACACGCTCGGCCGCCGCCCACGCCAGCGCGAACAGCCGCTCGCCGGCGCGGAAGTCGGGCAGCCGCAGCAGCTGGTCGGGCGACACGAAGCCGGCCAGGCCGAGGGAGCCGGGGCCGAACAGGCGCAGCGCGCCGCGGGTGCCGATGACGATCTCGGCGGCGGCGGCCGCGGCCCGCTGCGCCTCCCCGCGCGCGCCGCGCGAGGCCTCCGGATCCCAGCGGGCGACGCGCGCCTTCGGGAAGCGCCGCCGCACGGCGTGCTCGACCCGCTCGAGGCCCCAGCCGAACGGCGACAGCCGCCGCCCGCGGCAGCTGGGGCACGTCTCCGGCAGCGGCACCGTCGTCGCGCACAGCCGGCACGCCAGCGTGGAGGCGGCGCGGCTGTAGACGAGCGCCAGCGCGCACTGCGGGCAGCGCGTGATCTCGCCGCACTCGTCGCAGGCCAGCGACGAGGCGAGCCGGCTCACCAGCAGCAGCGCGCGCCGGCCCGCCGCCAGCGTCTCGCGCACGGCGCGCGCCAGCGGCGGCGTCAGCGGCTCGCGGCGCAGGATGCCGCGCGTGTCGCTCATCGTGACGGCCGGCCACGCGCCCGGCGCCGGCGGCGTCATGCTCACCCCCGCGCGGTCCGTCGCGCGCCACCACAGCTCCACGCTCGGGGTAGCGGCGGTGAGCAGCGCCCGCCGCCGCTCGCGCGCCGCGCGCTCGAGCACGACGTCGCGGGAATGGATGCGCGGCGGGCCGGGCGGCTTGTGGGCGATGTCCTGCTCGTCCACGATCGCCAGCGGCGCCCCCGGCGGCAGCGGCGCCAGCAGCGCCGAGCGCGTGCCGACGGCCAGCGCGCCCTCGCCGGCGGCCAGCCGCGTCCACGCCTGGGCGCGCGCCTCGTCGGCGACGCCGGAGTCCAGCCGCAGCACCGGCCCCGAGCGCTGCAGCCGCTGCGCCCAGCGCGCGGCCGCCTCCACGTCGGGCACGATCACGAGCCCACGCCCCGCGCGGGCGA
>DASSLH010000279.1:0-2107 GCA_035689625.1 Candidatus Methylomirabilota bacterium
ACCGGCTCGGCCAACACCGGGGTGTCGGCGTCGCCCGCGGCCAGCAGGAAGGCGGTCGCCGCGTCGCCGCCGTCGCGCTCGTCCGCCCCGCCCGGCAGCCCGGTGCGGATGTCCGACAGCACCGCCAGCGTCGGGCGTCCCGCGTCCATCGCGGCGCGGAGCGCGCCCGCGGCCGAGCGGATCGAGCCGAGCATGTCGAAGGCCATGGCCGACTCGTCGAGGGCGAGCGCGGCGTGGATCGCGGTGGCGTTGGTCTTGTCGAGGTAGGCGGGCGCGGACGTCGCGAAGTAGAGCGCCTGCGGCACGACGGGCGTGCCGCGCAGCGCCGCGCGGGCGGCCTCGACGCCGAGCGACGTCGTGTCCTCGTCGTAGGAGGCGACCGCGCGCGTGCCGGCGCCCGCCGGCGCGCCGAGCGCCTCGGCGATCGCCTTGCGCTCGAGGCGCCAGTAGGGCAGGTAGGCGCCGTAGGCGACGATGCCGCGCATCAGGACGCCATCCTACCGCGCGCGCCCGCCGCGCGCGGCCTGGTGGTCGGCCAGCACGCTGGCGACGCACGCCGTCACCTTCGCGCCGGTCGGCAGGTCGATGAACTCGTTGGGGCCGTGCGCGTTGGAGCCGGGCCCCATCACGCCGGTGACGAGGAACTGCGCCTCGGGGAAGCGCTTGCCCAGCATGTCCATGAACGGGATCGAGCCGCCGAGGCCGTCGAACATCGGGGGCTTGCCGAAGTGGGCGCTCGACGCGCGCTCGACCGACTGCCGCAGCCAGTCGGCCATCGCCGGAGCGTTCCAGCCGCTGCCGGGACGCTCGCCGGTCGTGAACGACACGCGCGCGCCGTACGGCGGCGCGGCCTCCAGCGTCTCCTTCACGCGCCGCACGGCCACCGCGGCATCGGCGGTCGGCGGCAGCCGCAGCGAGAGCTTCACCGAGGTCTTCGGCCGCAGCACGTTGCCGGCGTCCGCGATCGCCGGCATGTCGCCGGCGCCCGTCACGGCCAGCGCCGGCCGCCACGTGTTGTTCAGCAGCGCCTCGACGTTGTGGCTGGTGACGGGCTTCATGCCGTCGGCGTAGGGGAACTTGCGCCAGACGTCGTCGCCCAGCACGGCGGCGACGGCGCGCACCTCCTCGAGGCGGTGCGGCGGGATCTCCACGTGGCATTCCTTCACGAGGATCTCGCCGGTGCGCGAGTCCTCCAGCCGGTCCAGGACCTGGCGCAGGATGCGGAAGCTCGACGGCACAATGCCGCTGGCCGCGCCCGAGTGCACGCCCTCGCGCAGCACCTCGACGGTGAGCGTGCCGCTCACGACCCCGCGCAGCGACGTCGTCGCCCAGAGGTGATCGTAATCGCCGCAGCCGGAGTCCAGACATACGACCAGCCCCGGCCGGATCCGCTCGGCGAGCTTCTCGACGTAGAAGGGCAGGTCCGGGCTGCCGCTCTCCTCCGAGGCCTCGATCAGCACGACGCAGCGCGCGTGGGGCACGCCCTGCGCCTGCAGCGCCTCGATCGCGGTGAGCGCGGCGAACGCCGCGTACCCGTCGTCGCCGGCGCCGCGGCCGTACAGCCGCTGGCCGCGCTTGACCGGCGTCCAGGGGCCGCCGTCGGGGGCCCAGCCCACCATCTCCGGCTGCTTGTCACAGTGGCCGTAGAGCAGCACCGTCTCGCCGCCGGCGCCCGGCGCCTCCATCAGGATCACCGGCGTGCGGCCGTCCAGGCGCACGACCTCGAGGGCGAGCCCCTCGATCTTCCGCGCGCGCGCCCAGTCGGTGATGAGCGTGACGGCGCGGTCGATGTGGCCGGCTTCCGCCCACTGCGCGTCGTACATCGGCGACTTGGCCGGGATGCGGATGTACTCGGTGAGGGCGGGGACGATGTCACCGTCCCAGGCGCGCTGCACGAACTGGCGGGTGCGCTCACTGTCGAGGCTCATGGCCCGACTATACTATCGCCCGTGCCCTACGTGCCGACGGCGCGCGAGTGGGAGATCCGGCCCCCGGCCGAGCTCGGCCTGCGCGAGGAGGGCCTGGCCGCCGCCATCGCCTGGCACCGCGCGCACGAGAGCGCGTGGCCGCGCGACTTCGTCACCGAGTCCGGGCGCTTCATCGGCGT
>DASSLH010000280.1:0-6551 GCA_035689625.1 Candidatus Methylomirabilota bacterium
CGCTCGCTCGTCACCACGCCGGTCGCGCTCGCGTTGTGCGCCCGGTCGATCCGCTCCAGCCGCTCGACCACCTCCGGCCGCGCGCGCCGCCAGTGATCGACGACGAGCCCCGCGCCGGCCGCCGCCACGATCAACAGCACCAGCGCGATCTCCCGCCGCGAATAGCCGACCATGCCCGCCACGCTCGCACACCGGATCCGCCCTCGCTAGAGTGGAAAATTCCAGACAGCGGCGCGCGGCCGATTCAGCGGCGCAGCAGGACGACGGTGAACGTCGCGCCGCGATTCTCGCCGGCGCTGTCGGCCTGCAACGTCCCGCCGTGCAGCTGCACGAGCGCGCGGGCGAGCGAGAGGCCGAGGTCGAGGCCGGGCGGCGGCGCCCCGCCGCGGAACAGGTCGAAGACGTGCGGGAGCAGGTCGCGCGCGATGCCGCGGCCGGTGTCGCTTATCTGAAGACGCACGTGGATGGCGTCGCCGGTGAGCTGCAGGCTGACGTGGCCGCCGGGGCGGGTGAACTTGATCGCGTTCGAGAGCAGGATGGACACCACCTGCTGCAGGCGGCGGCGATCGCCGACGCACGAGGCGGCGGCGGCGTCGATGGCCGTCTGCACGCGCACGCCCCTGTCGCGGGCGGATTCGGCCATCTCGGCGGTCGCGGCGTGCGTGACGGACGCCAGGTCGACCGGGCGCCGCTCGAGCCCGAGCGTGCCGGCGATGATGTGCGACATGTCGAGCAGGTCGTCGACCAGGTGGTGCAGCGCGCGCGCGTTGCGGTCGATCGTGTCGAGCGCGTGCTCGCGCGCGACGGGATCGCCGGCGTGATGGCGCGCCAGCGGCAGCCAGGCGAGCACCGCGGTGAGCGGCGTGCGCAGCTCGTGGGACAGCGCGTTGAGCACGTCATCGGCGTGGTGGCGCAGCTGCGCGTTCTCGCGCTCCAGGCGCGCGCGCTCGACCTGCAGCGCCACCAGCCGGGCCACCGTCTCGGCCAGCGACACGTCGGCGTCGTCGAACCGCCGGCCGTCGGTCGCGGCGACCAGCGTCAGCGCGCCGAGCGCGCGAGAGTCCACGACGATCGGTACCGAGACGTAGCCGGCCGCACCCAGCTCGTCCACGAGCCGCCGGGCCTCGCCGTCGGCGCCCGGCGCCAGCAGCGACGGATCGTGGACCTCGCGCTCCACCAGCCGCTCGCCCGTCTGCAGCACCTGCGCGATACCGCGCCCGCGGTCGGCGCGCCAGCGGCCGAGCAGGGGAGCCCCGCGGGCCTGGCACTGCGGATCGGCGTGCGCCAGCGCCAGCCGGTGGACCGTGGTGTCGTGCTCGAGGATGTCGAGCGTGCACCAGTCGGCCAGCCCCGGCACGGCCAGCTCGGCGACGCTCTGGGCGACGCTGGAGGAATCGCCCGCGCGCGCGACGACGCCGGCGACGTCCGCCAGCAGGCGCGCGCGCTCGTGCTCGTCCAGGCTCGCCTTCACGATTGCCCCCCGCACCCGCCCGACGCGGGTGTCGCTAGCGGGACGGCCGCAAAGGGCGTGCCAGCGGAGGGTGTGGTTAGACCTCGCCGCCGCGCTCGATCTTCTCCTGGCAGGCCACGCAGGTGGCGACCTCGGGAATGGCCTTGAGGCGGGGCTGCCCGATGGACTTGCCGCACTCCACGCAGGTGCCGTAGCTGCCGTCCTCGATGCGCTTGAGGGCGGCCGTGAGCCGCGCGATGCGCTCGACGAGACGCTCGCGGCTCATCAGCCCCATCTCGCGCTGCTCGCTGGCCTGGATGTGGTCGGCCTCGTCCCAGACGCTGTCGGCCGGCGTGGCCACCTCCTCCAGCGTGATCTGGCCGCCCATCTGGCGCAGCCGCGCCGCCGCCGCCTGCCGCTCGCGCTCCAGTCGCCGTCGCAGCTCTTTCATGGCACCAAGGCCGCGCGCGTGATGGTGGTCGTCTCCCGGCCGTGCCACTCGGAGTCCGCGAACGCCTTGTTGATCTGCTCGAGCGGGTATGTGTGCGAGACGAGCTTGTCGAACGGCCAGCGCGCGCGGTTGCGCACGAGGAAGTCGAGTGCCCGGGGGATGACCCAGGCGTCGTACATGATCACGCCGACGATCTTCTTGGCGCCCCACACCAGCGTGGCCGGCTCCAGCTCGACCTTGGCGCCGCGGCTGATGGTGCCGATCTCCAGATAGCTGCCGCCCGCCCGCAGCATGTCGATGCCTTCCGGGATCACCTGGGGGAAGCCGACGAAATCGCAGGCCACATCGGCCCCCGCGCCACCCGTCCACGTGCGTACGAGGTTCACACGCTCCTTGCGGTCGGCGACCTCCTTGAGGTTGATCGTGTGGTCGGCGCCGAACTGGCGGGCGAGCTCGAGCCGTCCGGCGATCTGGTCCACCACGATCACCGTGGCCGCGCCCATGTCCTTGGCCACCGCGGCGGCCTGGATGCCGAGCCCGCCGGCGCCCTGGATCACGACGCTGCCGCCGAAGCGCAGGCCGACCTGGTGCAGGCCGAAGATCACCTGGCTGAGCGCGCAGTTCACCGGCGACACCAGCTCGTCGGGCAGCTCGTCGGGCACCTTGAACAGGCTGCCGCCGGGCCGCAGATAGTAGTACTGCGCGAAGGCGCCGTGGAAGTGCGGGAACTCGCCCGGCCCGCGCGGCCGCTCGATCTTGGCCGGGCAGCTGGCCGGCTCCTTGTTGAGGCAGACGTAGCAGCGGCCACACGGGTAGAAGTAGGTGTAGGCGACGCGGTCACCCTCCTTGAGCGGGCGGCCCAGCGAGTCGGTCTTCACGTTGCGGCCCAGCGCGGCGACCCTGCCGGTCATCTCGTGGCCGAAGATCCAGCCGTCGTCGGGCAGGCGCAGCGGCGCGTCGCCGCGCCAGAAGTGCAGGTCGGAGCCGCACACGTTGGCGAGCGAGACGCGGACGACGACGGCGTCGGGCTCGACCTCGGGCAGCGTCACCTCGCGCAGGTCGAACGGCTTGCCCGGCCCGTGGAAGACGGCGGCGGTGCCCCTGATCATCGCTCGCTCCCCAGCTCGAAGGCGTCGTGCAGGGCGCGCACGGCCAGCTCGGCGTACTTGTCCTCGATCACGCAGGACACCGCGATCTCGGAGGTCGAGATCATCTGGATGTTGATGCCCTCCCGCGAGAGTGCCCCGAACATGCGGGCGGCCACGCCGGAGTGGCTGCGCATGCCGACGCCCACGATGGAGACCTTGGCCACCCGCTCGTCGTGCACGGTCTTCTCGGCGCCGACCTCGCGGGCGACCTCGTCCAGCTCGGTGCGGGCGCGGGCCGCGTCGCCGCGCGGCACCGTGAACGAGATGTCGGTGTAGCCGTCGCGGCTGATGTTCTGCACGATCATGTCCACCACGATGTTGCGGGCGCCGACCGAGCCGAAGACCCTGGCAGCGATGCCCGGCCGGTCCGGCACGCGCAGCAGCGAGATCTTGGCCTGGCTGCGGTCGTGCGTGATCCCGGTGACGACGGCGTTCTCCATCGCGCTCTCCTCGCGGGTGACGATCGTGCCCGGGTCGGGCTTGAACGTCGAGCGCACGTGCACGGTCACCCCGTACTTCTTGGCGAACTCGACCGAGCGCGCCTGCAGCACCTTGGCGCCCAGCGAGGCCATCTCGAGCATCTCGTCGTAGGCGACCCGCGCCAGCTTGTGGGCCTCCGGCACGACGTTGGGATCGGCGGTGTAGACGCCGTCCACGTCGGTGTAGATCTCGCACACGTCGGCCTTGAGCGCGGCGGCCAGGGCGACCGCGGTGAGGTCGGAGCCGCCGCGGCCGAGCGTGGTGATCTCCTCGTCGTCGCTCAGCCCCTGGAAGCCGGCCACGACCGCGACGGCGCCGGCGTCCAGCGCGCCCCGGACGCGCTCGCCGGTGATCTGGGTGATGCGCGCCTTGGTGTGCGCGTGATCCGTGCGCAGCCCGGCCTGGGGCCCGGTGAACGAGCGGGCCTTGAGGCCCAGCGCCTGCAGCGCCATCGCCAGCAGCGCGATCGTCACCTGCTCTCCGGTGGCGAGCAGCATGTCCATCTCGCGCGGATCCGGCGCCGGCGCGACCTGCTGCGCGAGGCCCACGAGGCCGTCGGTCGTCTTGCCCATGGCGGAGACGACGACGACCAGCTGGTGGCCGCGCGCGCTCTCGGCCACGCGGCGGGCGACGTTCTGGATCCTGGCGGCGTCGGCGACGGAGGAGCCGCCGTATTTCTGCACGATCAGCGCCATGGGTCCAGCATCCTATCACGCCGTCCGGCGCCGGCAAGCCGCCGCCCGGCGCGCGGCGTCGGCGGTCAGACGGCGGCGTCCTCGCCGACGCGCGGCGCGGCCGTCGCCTCGCCCAGCGAGACGTGCTCGCGCAGCAGGAACAGCCAGCCGGTGAGCGTGATCGTCACGTACTGGCTGGCGTGGTAGAGGACCGCGTAGCCGAGCGCCTGCGTCTGGCTTACCCCGAAGATCGCCAGCGCGAGGACGTTGGCGGCGTGCCAGACGCCGACGTAACCGGGCGCCGACGGCAGGCTGATGCCGAAGCCGACGAATGTCAGCACCGTCCAGCCGGCGATGACCGGCAGGTCCAGGTGCACCGCCCGCAGCAGCGCCCAGGCGCTGAGCGCGGCGGTCGCCCAGATCACGAGCGTCCAGGCCAGGATCGGCAGCAGGTGCGAGGGCGCCCGCACGCCGTCCAGCCCCTGCAGCATGACGTCCACGGCGCGCGCCGCGCGCGCGGCCAGCGCCGGCCGGCGGCGCGTGAGGCGCGCCACCACGCGCTGGCAGGGCTGCGGCGCCACCGCCAGGGCGACGAGGACGGCGGTGGTGACGACGTCGATGGCCAGCATCACCACGGCCGCCCACTTGAACGTGGCCGGCACCGGGATGAGCAGCACCAGGACCGCCAGGATGAGCACGAGCGCGACGCCGTCGAGCACGCGCTCGACGAGGATGGTGGCGGCGGCGAGCCAGAAGCCGGTGCTCATCGGCGCCCGGCGCTCGACGCGGTAGCGGCGGGCGGCGACGTAGACGCGCACCAGCTCGCCGGCGCGCAGCGGCAGGATGTTGTTGGCCATGTAGCCGATCATGTTCGCGGCCACCAGCCCCGGCGGCCGCAGGCCGGGCGGGTAGAGGTAGCGCCAGCGGATGGCGCGCGCCCACACGCCCAGCGGCGCCACGGCGGCGGCCGGCAGCACCCACGGCCAGTCGGTGAGCGCGAGCTGGCGGCCCAGCTCCGGCAGGTTGACGCTGCGCAAAAGCCAGGCGATCAGGGCCACGCTGAGGGCGAGGCCGGCGGCGAGACGCAGATGCTTCAGAGGCGCCGTCGGCTCAGGCGGGGCCGCCCTCGACGCGGATCATCGTGGTGGCGGTGGCGACGTCGCGCATGCGATCGATCTTCGCCAACGCCGCCCGCATGTCGCGCTCGCGCGCCTCGTGGGTCAGCATGACGACCGGCACCGCCTCGTGGGTGCCGCGGCCCTTCTGGATCACGCTGGCGATCGAGATGTCGTTCTCGCCCAGGATGCCGGTCACGCGCGAGAGCGTGCCGGGCTTGTCCTGCATCATCACGCGCAGGTAGTAGCCGCAGCGGATCGACTCCATCGGCGTCAGCGCCAGCGCCTCGCGGCCGACCGACGGCAGCTCCAGGGCCAGCGCGGGGATGCCGTGGGCCAGGCGCCGCGCGATCTCCAGCATGTCGGACCACACGGCGGAGGCGGTCGGCATCTGGCCGGCGCCGCGGCCGTAGAACATGAGATCGCCGACGGCGTCGCCGGTGATGAACACCGCGTTGAAGACCCCGGACACCGCGGCCAGCGGCGAGGCGGCCGGGATCATCGTCGGATGCACGCGCGCCTCGACGCCGCCCCCGCCGGCGCCGGCGGGATCAGTCGCCTTGGCGATGGCCAGCAGCTTGATGCGGTAGCCGAGCTCGCGCGCGTAGGCGATGTCCTGCGCGGTCACCCGCGTGATGCCCTCGGTGTGGATGTTCTCGAGGTTCACGAACGTGCGGAAGGCCAGCGAGACCAGGATCTGCAGCTTGTGGGCGGAGTCCATGCCCTCGATGTCCAGCGTGGGATCGGCCTCGGCGTAGCCCTGGGCCTGCGCCTCCTTGAGCACGAGCGAGAAGTCGATGCCCTCGTCGGTCATCTTCGACAGGATGTAGTTGCACGTCCCGTTGACGATGCCGGCCAGCGACCGGATGCGGTTGGCGGCCAGGCCCTCCTTCACGGCCGCGATGAGCGGGATGCCGCCGGCCACCGCGGCCTCGAAGCCGAGCGAGACGCCGCGCCGGCGCGCCTCGTCGTAGAGCTCGGCGCCGTGGTGGGCCAGCAGCGCCTTGTTCGCCGTGACCACGTGCTTGCCGGCGGCCAGCGCCTTGAGGATGAACGTGCGGGCCGGCTCCAGGCCGCCGATCAGCTCGACGACGACCTGGATGGAGGGATCGTCCAGCACGCGGGCGGCGTCGCCGACCATCGGCAGCGCGCGCAGGTCGAGGCCCTCGCGGGGGCGGGTGAGGTCGGCGTCGGCGACGGCGGCGAGCGTGAGGCGCCCGCCGGCGCGCTCTT
>DASSLH010000281.1:0-8206 GCA_035689625.1 Candidatus Methylomirabilota bacterium
CGGCGGCTGCCGGCGAGGCCGCCTAGCGCCCGCCATGCGGTGGCCGGCGGTCGCGCTCGCGAGCCTGCTGCTGTCGGGCTGCGCCAGCTATGCCTGGTACCGGCCCGACGCCACGCCCGAGATGCTCGCGCGCGACGAGGCGCAGTGCGAGGGCGAGGCGCGGGCCATCGAGCGCGACGTCGCCTGGTCGCGCGGCCCGCTGGGCTGGGGCTGGCGGGGGCCGTACCCGCTGGGCGCGACCGGCCTGGACGTCGAGCAGGACGCCCTCCACCGGTGCATGGAATACCGCGGCTACCGCCTGGAGAAGGAAACTTCCCAGCGCGGGCAAGCGCCTACCCCGCCCGGCACGGTCGGACCGGCGAAACCTGCGCCGTGACTGGCGCGCACTTTCCGGCGAACATCGGCAAGCGATGTGCACGGCTGGTCGCCCCATGAATGCCGCGCCGGGGCTGGACGGCTGCCGCGTGCTCCTGGTCGAGGACGACGCCGACTCGCGCCACGCGATGTCGCTCACGCTGGAGGCGGCCGGCGCCATCGTCGTCACCGCCGGCACCGCGAGCGAGGCGCTGGCGTCGCTGTCGGCCAAGCCCTTCGACGTCGTGGTGAGCGACCTCGCCATGCCCGAGCAGAGCGGCTTCTGGCTCATCACGAAGATCCGCCAGCTGTTCGCCCAGCGTCATCTGCCGGTGCTCGCCGTCACCGGCCATCCGTTCCCCGCCGACGGCGTGCGGCGCGCCGGCTTCGACGACGTGCTGCAGAAGCCGCCGGATCCGGACACGCTCTGCGCGAAGGTGGCCTCGCTGCGTCACGCCCACGCCGGGCAGCCATGAGCGGCCGCCGCATCCTCGTCATCGAGGATGACGCCGACTCCGCCGAGGTGCTGCAGCTCGGGCTGGAGGCGCTTGGCCAGCACGTCGCCGTCGCGAAGGACGGCGCCGCCGGCATCGCGCTGGCCACCGAGACGAAGCCCGACGTCGTGCTCGTGGACCTCGGGCTGCCCGGGCTGGACGGCTACGAGGTGGTGCGGCAGATCCGCAGCGCGCTGGGCGAGAGCGTGCGCGTGATCGCGCTGACCGGCTACGGCCGTGCCGAGGACCGCCGCCGCACCGCCGAGGCGGGCTTCGATGGCCACCTCATGAAGCCGATCGGGACGGAAGCGATCCTCGCCCTGCTGCCCGACTGACGGCCGTCGGCCCGCGCGCGCGGTTGCGCGGCGGCGGACGATCTGCCACCATCGGGCCGTCGATGCGTCGTCCGCGGTGGTCGCCCACGCTGCTGCCCGAGACGCAGGTCCTCCCCGTGGCGATGTTCCTGGGAAGCTTCGCGTGGTCCTTCGTCTACGTGAGCCTACCCTTCCACATCCAGCGCATGTCCACGTGGGACGCCGCCGCCACGCTGCGCTGGACGGGCTGGATCCTGGGGATCTCGCCGCTGGCGACGGTCGCCACGGCGCCGCTGTGGGGCCGGTTCGCCGGGCGCGGCAATCCCAAGACCTACTACGTCGCCACGCAGTACTTCCAGGGCGTCGCCTTCCTGGGCATGGCGGCCGCCCGCACGCTGCCCGAGATGTTCCTGGCGCGCCTCGTCCTGGGCTTCATGGGCGCGGCCTCGACGTTCGCGTTCATCAGCGCCGGGCGCGCCGACGACGCCGGCGAGGTGCGCCGCCAGATCGCCGGCATGCAGTCGGCGATGACGGTGGGGCAGGTGATCGGCCCCCTGTGCGGCGCCATCGCCGCCGCGCGCGTCGGCTTCCGCGGCTCGTTTGTCGTGGGCGCGGCCGTCCTGCTCGCGTGCGGCCTGCTCGTGCAGTTCGGCGTGGCCGCCTCGACGACGGCGCCGGCCGCCGGGGGCCCGCGGCGGCGCGGCCACTGGCGCGAGGTGATCGTCGTCTCGCTGCTGGTGCTGGGCGCCTCCACGCAGATCTTCTTCCTCACCTCGATCCTGCCGCAGGTGATGGCCGAGCTCGGCGTGGTCGCCGAGCGTACGCTGGAGATCGGCGGCCTCATCGTGTTCGCCTCCGGCGCCGCCGCCGCGCTCGGCTCGGTGGCCGCCCCGCGGCTGGCCGAGGTGCTGCCGGAGCGGCGGCTGGTGGCGGCGCTGCTGATCGTGTCGTCGATCGCGGTCGGCGCGCTGGCGCTCTCGCGCGGCGTGTGGGGCTACGGCGCGCTGCGCTTCCTGCAGGTCCTCTGCCTGGCGCCGGTGTTCCCGATCGTCGTCGCGCGCATCGCGCACACCGCGGGCGGCGAGGCCATCGGCGTCATCAACGCCGCCCGCATCGGGGCCTCGTTCGTGGGGCCGGTCGTCGCGACCTCGCTGCTCGCCTCCGGCTCCTCGACCGTCCTCTACATCGTCCTCGCGCTCATCGGCCTGGCCTGCCTGCCCCTGTCCGCCATGCGCGCCCACGTCCCCGCCGTCGCGCGATGAACGAGCGGTCATGACCAGGCCCCTCGTCGACATCCGGCTGGACGGG
The DNA here is from genome assembly GCA_035689625.1 of Candidatus Methylomirabilota bacterium. Lineage (GTDB taxonomy): Bacteria > Methylomirabilota > Methylomirabilia > Rokubacteriales > CSP1-6 > AR5. The sequence continues at coordinate 2,471 of DASSLH010000281.1, forward strand.
CTCTGCACGCGGGGCGGGAGGCCGCCGGGGCTCGATCACGTCTCCGTGCACGTGCGCTACGGCGAGTTCTTCACGTTCCTGGGGCCGCCGCACTCGGGCAAGACCGACGTGCTGCGCGCGGTCGGGGGCTTCATGCCGGTGACCGCAGGGCGCATCCTCGTGGACGGCCAGGACATCGCGGCGCTGCCGCCGGGCCGTCGCTCGACGGGGTACGTGTTCCAGGAGGGCGCGCTGTGGCCGCACATGAGCGTGCGCGCCCACGTGGCGTTCGGCCTCGAGCAGCAGGGCCTGGGCGCGGCGGACGTCGAGCGCCGCGTGGGGATCGTGCTGGCGCGTCTCGGCCTGGCGGACCGCGCCGACGCCCGGCCGCCCGAGCTGGACCTCGCGCAGCGGCGGCGGCTGGCGCTGGCCCGGGCGCTGGCGGTGGAGCCGCGCGTGCTGCTGCTCGACGAGCCGCTCGCCCACCTCGATCCGCTCGCCCGCAAGACGCTGCGGCTGGAGCTGGCCAAGCTGCACCGCGACCTCGCGGTCACGACCATCCACGTCACGCGCGACGCGGCCGATGCGCTGGCGCTGTCCGATCGTCTTGCCGTCCTGCACGGCGGGCGCGTGCAGCAGATCGGCGAGCCCGCCGACGTCTACCAGCATCCGGTGAGCCGCGCGGTGGCCGAGGCGCTGGGCCCGGCGAACTTCCTGCCGGTGCGCGTGGTCGAGGTGCGCGACCTCGGTGTCGTGGTGGAGACCGAGGGCGGTCACCAGCTGCCGGTGGCCGGCGTCGGCCGCTCCGGCAAGGGCAGCCGCGGCCTGCTGGTGCTGCGCCCGGAGCTCCTCGCGCTGAGCGAGGCCTCCGAGGCCCACGGGCCGGGGCTGCCGGGCAGCGTGGCGCTCCGCGTGTTCGAGGGCGCGCGCCACATGTACGAGGTGGACATCGGCGGCGGCCAGAGTGTGCGCGTGGAGCTGCCGGGCTCGGTCGGCGACCGCATCTTCCGCGTCGGCGACCGCGTGCGCGTCGAGACGACGAGCGACACGGTCGTGATGGTGCCCGAGGCTACCGACTAGAACGCGTAGGTGCGGTCCTGCTCGGCGAAGGAGATGCGGTGGCCGGCGATGGCGCCCAGCTGCTCGCCGATCTCGTCGTGGAACTGCGGTTTGACGTGGTAGATCAGGACCGGCACGTCGGCCGGCAGCTTGTCGAGCTCGCGCCGGATGAGGTCCGGCGTCATGTGCTTGGCCACCTCGGCCAGCGCGCCGAGCCGGTCCGGGAACGCGCACTCCAGGATCACCGCGCGCAGCCCCCGCACGCTGCGCGTCGCCTTCCACAGCGCGTCGGTCGGGCCGGTGTCGCCGGAATAGACGATGGCGCTGGTGCCGTCGTGCAGGATGAAGCCGCTGCAGGGGACCGTGTGGTTGACCGCCACCGGGGTGACGACGAGGTCGCCCACCCGCTGCTCGGTGTCCTCCAGCAGCGTGCGGAACTTCAGCACCGGGGCGGCCGGGGTCGGCAGCTGCGTGAAGTCGGGCCACACGGTGTCGTTGAAGATGGACGTGCGCAGCGCCTTGACCACCGGCTCCAGGCTGGCGATCGTCAGGGGCGTGCGCGCCTCGCACAGGGCCAGCGTCTCGGTCAGGAACGCCAGGCCGGCGACGTGGTCGAGGTGCGAGTGGGTGATCAGCGCGTGCTCGATCCGGACTTGCTCGGCGCTGGCCAGCGCGGCGCCGACGGTGCCGCCATCCACGAGGATGGTGTCGTTGACGAGGAAGGCCGACGGGCGCTGGGCGAGCCCTTCGGCTCCGTAGGCGCCGAGCACCCGGATCTTCATTATCTGCGGATCCTAGCATAGATTAGGGGGGATGCCCGGCGGCCGGCGGCTCTCCGACCTCACCATGTACATGCCGTGGCGCTACCTTCCCGGCATCGCGGCGGCCGTGATCGTGGTGCTGATCGTGCTCGTCCTGGGGCTCGAGGGGCTGGAGTACTGGTCACTCGAGTTCTTCTTCGATCGCATGCGGGGCGCTCGCCGACCGTCGGCGCCGATCGTGATCGTCACCATCGACGAGCCGTCGTTCCGGGAGCTGGACCACACCTGGCCGTTCCCGCGCAAGTGGCACGCCGAGGCCATCCGCCGCATCGCCGCCGGCAAGCCGCTGGCGATCGGCGTCGACATCCTGTTCCCGGAACCGTGTCAGCCGGAGCCGTGCAACGACGACCGGATCCTCGGTGACGCCGTCACGGCGGCCGGGAACGTCGTCCTCGGCTCCGCGCCCGAGGGAGAGTTTCGCCCGGGGATCGGGGAGCACTGGGATCCCAACCTTCCGGTGCCGGCCATCCGCCGGAAGGCGGAGGTCGGTCCGGTCAACCTCGTGAAGGACGATGTGGACGGCCACGTACGCCGGGCCCCGGTGGTGTTTCCCGTGCCGAAGGGCTTCGACCCGGAGGGCTATGTGTGGCCCTTTGACGTCCTGATCTATGACATGGCGCGACGAGCCGGGCTGCCAGCCAGGCCGCTGCCGCCGCTCGCCACGACGCTCATCAACTTCAACGGGCCGCCCAACACCTTCGAGTGGGTGTCCTACTACAAGCTCATCCTGTACCAGGGTCGCATCGAGGCCGGGCTGCGCGAGGCGGAAGCCTCGCCCGACATCTTCCGCGACAAGATCGTGCTGATCGGCCCCACCAGCGAGATCCAGCACGATGTCTTCCCGACCGCGTTCGCCCGTGGCGACGTGCAGATGCCCGGAGTGGAGATCCACGCCAACGTCATCGACACCTACCTGCGCGGCAACTACGTCCGCGAGGTGCCGCGCTGGATCTCCACGGTGCTGGCGGCGGTGGCGGCGCTGGCCGGCGCCGTGCTGGCAGTGCGGCTCCGCGCCCTCCGTGCGTTCGTTACCGCCGTGCTGCTCTGGCTGGGGCTCTCGATCCTCGCCTACTTCGGCTTCCGCTACTTCAATTGGTGGATGCGGGGCATGGCGGGGACGCTCGGCCTTGTCCTGGGCTACGGCGCCACCGTCGTGACCGACTACGTGCGCGAGCAGCGCGAGAAGCGGCGGCTGTCGCAGTTCTTCTCGCCGGAGGTGCTGCGCGAGGTCGTGCGTCACCAGGACGACAACAGCCTGGGTTCCAGCCGCCGGCTGGTGACCGTGCTGTTCTCCGACATCCGCGGCTTCACCACGCTGTCGGAGCGCCTGGAGCCGGAGCAGGTCGCCGAGATGCTGCACGAGTATCTCAGCGAGATGACCGAGATCGTCTTCAAGCACGGCGGCACCGTGGACAAGTACATCGGCGACTGCGTGATGGCGCTCTACAACGCGCCGCTCGCGGATCCCGACCACGCCGCCAACGCCGTGCGCAGCGGGCTGGAGTTCCAGGAAAAGACCCTGGAGGTCTCGCGCCGCTGGGAGGAGAAGCTCGGCGTCCCGATCCGCAACGGCGTGGGCATCAACACCGGCGAGGCGGTCGTCGGCACCATGGGCTCCCGCCAGCGCCTGGAGTACACGGCCATCGGCGACACGATCAACCTGGGCGCCCGCCTGGAGTCGCTCACCAAGGAGTACGGCGTCTCCATCATCATCAGCGAGTACACCAAGCAGCTACTCAAGGGCGAGTTCATGACCCGCGAGCTGGGCGAGGTCACCGTCAAGGGCAAGACCCAGCCGGTGAAGATCTTCGGCGTGCTGCCGGCCAGCCTGCGCAGGTACCCGCGGGCGATGCTGGAGATCGCGGCCACGCTGACGCTGACAGTTGGCGACGAGACATGCCAGGCGACGACCCGCGACATCAGCGAGGGGGGCATGGCGCTGGGCGGGGTGCCGGAGGCCTGGACGCCCGGCACCAAGGTGCACGTGCGGTGCGAGGGCGGCGACCTGCCCGTGCCCCTGGCCGCCGACGCCGTCATCGCCTGGCGCCGCGACGACGTGGCCGGCATCAGCTTCACGGGGCTCGAGCCCGACGTGGCGCCGGCCGTCGCCGAGTACGTCACCCAGCATCACGGCCGCTAGGTTGCCGCTCCCGCGCGTGCGTGGTAAAGGATGCCCATGAGCGAACCGTTCGACTATCCGACGATGGCGCGCGCCCTCATCCTGGGCGACAAGGACACCGTGGCCCGCAAGACGCGCGAGGGCCTGGACCTGGCGATGGATCCCAAGGACCTCATCTTCAAGGGCCTCATCCCGGGCATGGACGTCGTCGGCGAGAAGTTCCGCCGCAACGAGTACTACGTCCCCCAGGTGCTGCTCTCCGCGCGGGCCATGTACGCCGGCCTCGACCTGCTCAAGCCGCTCATCACGGCGGCGGCGACCGGCAGCGACTACCACGGCATCGTCGTCATCGGCACCGCCCAGGGCGACCTGCACGACATCGGCAAGAACCTGGTGGCGATGATGCTGGAGGGCGCCGGCTTCAAGGTCGTCAACCTCGGCCGCGACGTCGCCCCCGAGAAGTTCGTCGCCGGCGTCGAGGAGCACGGCGCCAACGTCGTCGGCATCTCGGCGCTCATGACCACGACCATGCCTGCCATGAAGCGCACGATCGACGCGCTGGTGAAGGCCGGCCTGCGCGAGCGGGTGAAGGTCATGGTCGGCGGCGCCCCAGTGAGCCAGGCCTTCGCCGACGAGATCGGTGCCGACGGCTACGCCAGGGACTCCACGCTGGCGGTCGTCAAGGCCAAGCAGCTGCTCGGGGTGGCGGTGGCGACGTGAGCGCGCGCGGCCGCGAGGTCCTCGAGCGCGTGCGGGCCGGCGAGTTGCTCGTCTTCGACGGCGGCTACGGCACCATGCTGTTCGCCGCCGGCCTGCTCAACGGCGCCTGCCCCGAGCTGTGGAACGACACCCACGCCGACGTGGTGGCCGGCATCCACCAGGGGTACTACGACGCCGGCAGCGACATCGTGGAGACCAACACCTTCGGCGGCACGCGGCTGAAGCTCGACGAGTACAAGATCGGCGACCGCACGCGCGAGCTCAACGTCAAGGGCGCGCGGCTGGCGCGCTCGGTGGCGCCGGCCGGCCGCTGGGTGGCCGGCTCGATCGGCCCCACCAGCCGGCTGCCGCTCGACTACGCGCTCGACAACGGCGTCACCGACGAGGAGTACGAGGCGACGTTCCGCGAGCAGGCCGAGGCGCTGGCCGAGGGCGGCGTGGATCTCTTCGCCGTGGAGACGATGATGTTCCCCCAGGAGGCGACCGCCGCCATCCGAGCCTGCAAGGCGGCGGCGCCCGCGCTGCCGATCATGGCGACGATGTTCTTCCAGTACGAGGAGGGCAACGACCGCGACCGCACGATGTGGGGCGAGAGCCCGGCCGACGTCGCCAAGAATCTACTGGCGGCCGGCGCCGACGTCGTCGGCATGAACTGCGGCCGCGGTCCCGATCGCGCCACCGTCATCATCCGCGAGATGCGGGCGGCCACCGACGCGCCGCTGGTCGCCTATCCCAACGCCGGCGTGCCCATCACCACCGGCGACACGGTGACCTACGAGCTCGGCCCTGAGGCGATGGCCCGCGAGTACCCCGCGCTGCTGGACGCCGGCTGCAACATCGTCGGCGCCTGCTGCGGCTCCAACCCCGAGCACATCCGGCTGATCGCCGAGGTTGTACGCCGAAAGAAGTGATGTTGTCCGAGGACGTCCAGGTCCTCGCCGATCTGCCGCTCGCCATCGATCCCGACGAGGTGCTGCGCTTTCAGGGCTTCAAGAAGGGCGTCGACGTCCCCACGCCCGACGTGTGCGCGCTGTTCGA